>CABQNA010000011.1 GCA_902465425.1 uncultured Collinsella sp. | reverse complement strand
TGGATAAGATGAGCCGTATGTGCGGCATCAAGGATCGTCGCGAGCTGCAGTATAGCTACTACGGCCTCAACCACTTTGGTTGGTGGAGCAAGATCTACGACAAGGATGGCAACGACCTCATGCCGCAGATTAAGGAGCACATGGCTAAGAACGGCTACCTGGACGGCATCGAGCACGAGGCCGGTAAGGAGCAGCATGTCGAGGAGAGCTGGATTCACACCTTCGGCAAGGCCAAGGATGTCTATGCTGTCGATCCCGAGACGATTCCCAACACCTACCTCAAGTACTACCTGTACCCGGACTATGTTGTCGAGACGTCTGACCCCAACTACACTCGCGCCAATGAGGTTATGGACGGCCGCGAGAAGAAGGTCTTTGGCGCTTGCCGCGACATCATCGCCAAGGGTACTGCCAAGGACGGCGGCTTTGAGCCCGACGTACACGCCAACTACATCGTCGACCTTGCCTGCGCGCTGGCCGAGAACACGCTCGAGCGCTTCCTGCTGATCGTCCCCAACGATGGTGCTGTGCCCAACTTCGACCCGACGGCCATGGTCGAGGTGCCTTGCATCGTCGGTTCCAACGGCTTTGAGAAGATTTGCCAGGGCCCGATCCCGCAGTTCCAGAAGGGCCTGATGGAGCAGCAGGTTTCCGTCGAGAAGCTCGTTGTCCAGGCTTGGGTCGAGGGCAGCTACCAGAAGCTCTGGCAGGCGCTCACGCTCTCCAAGACCATTCCTTCGGCAAGCGTTGCTAAGCAGATCCTGGACGAGCTCATCGAGGCCAACAAGGATTTCTGGCCTGAGCTTAAGTAAAGACTGCTGTCTAGAACTCTCACGCATCTCTGCTTCATTTGCGCCGCCGCGGTGTCCGGATTCGCCCGGATGCTGCGGCGGCGCTATACTTATGAAGTTTGAAGTACCTGTACCAAAAGGAGCTGTCGTGTCCCTTTCCATCGGTATCGTGGGCCTGCCCAACGTGGGCAAGTCGACGTTGTTCACCGCGCTTACCAAAAAGACCGGCCTTGCTGCCAACTACCCGTTTGCCACGATCGACCCCAACGTGGGTATCGTCGATGTGCCCGATAGCCGCCTGCAAAAGCTCGCCGACATCGTTAACCCCGGCCGCATTGTGCCGGCTACGGTCGAGTTTGTCGACATCGCTGGCCTGGTGAAGGGTGCCAACGAGGGCGAGGGCCTGGGCAACCAGTTCTTGGCAAACATCCGCGAGACCGACGCCATCTGCGAGGTCGTGCGCTACTTTAAGGACCCCAACGTTATGCGTGAGGTGGGCCGCACGGGCGAGTTCGTCGACCCCGCCGGTGACGCCGACACCATCATGACCGAGCTCATCCTGGCCGACATGGGCACGCTCGAGAAGCAACTGCCCAAGCTCGAGAAGGAGGCCAAGCGCGACAAGGAGCTCATGCCCAAGTTCGAGGTGGCCAAGCGCCTGCTCGCCTGGCTCAACGAGGGCAAGCGCGCCGCATCCATGGAGATGACCGACGAGGAGCGTGCTGCCGCCAAGGGCCTGTTCCTGCTCACCATGAAGCCCATCCTGTATGCGGCCAACGTGGACGAGGACATGCTCAACGACGATCTGGCGCCCATCGATGGTGTCAAGCCGCTGCCCATCTGCGCCAAGATTGAGGCCGAGCTTTCCGAGCTCGATCCCGAGGACGCCGCCGACTACCTGGAGAGCCTGGGCCTGGAGCAGCCCGGTCTGGATGTGCTCGCGCAGGCGGCCTATAAGCTGCTCGGCCTGCAGTCGTTCTTTACGGCCGGCGAGATGGAGGTCAAGGCCTGGACGGTTCGTCAGGGCGCGACCGCCCCGCAGGCCGCCGGCGTCATCCACACCGATTTTGAACGCGGCTTTATTAAGGCCGAGGTTATTGGCTACGACGACTACATCGAGCTCGGCGGCGAGCAGGGCGCCAAGGCCGCCGGCAAGCTGCGCATTGAGGGCAAGGACTATGTCATGGCCGATGGCGACGTCGTGCACTTCCGCTTTAACGTGTAAGGACGACGCATATGTTTAAATATGGCAAAAAAGCTGGCTACATGGGTATTGCGCTGCTCGTACTTGCGGTGATTCCGCTGGTGGTTGCAGCGTGTGTTATCCCCAACATTGGCCCCGAGGTGGCAACGAAGTTTAACGCCGCCGGCGAGGTGACGCGCTGGGGCAAGAGCTACGAGTTGCTGGCACTGCCGGTGCTCAACCTGCTGCTGAGCGTGGCGACGTACTTTACGGCGGGACGCCAGGCAAAGAACAACGAGGACTCCGCTGTGATGGCACGTCTTGCGTGCGAGCGCTACCTGCGTAACGGCTGCATCACGGGCGTGTTCCTCAACGTAATCAACGTCTACTTTATGTATTCGGCGATTACTGGAACGGGCTTTGGCTTTGGTTTCTAGCTTGTCCTTTTAGGCAACGAGCCTGCACGCATATTCAATGGCCGCTGCGAGGCCGCCGCTCGATCGTGGTTTAAAGACCATGTCGGCGGCGGCCTCGTTTTCGTATCCGGCGCCGCGAAGGGCAAGTGCGATACCGGCTTCCAGGAGAAGGGGCAGACCGTGTTGGCTGGTTGCGATTACGGCAGCCTGATTGAGCGAGCAGCTGTGCGCTTGGCATTGGATGGCAAGTTCACCTTGCGCCGGGCAAGGGACCAGAACGGCGGCGACGCGACTTGATAGCAATGCAAATGCTGTGCGCTCATCGGGCGAAAGGCATTCAGCTTCAACGACGACGAGCTTGGGCGGTTCGCTGCTTGTGCGAAGTGTGGCTCGGTGCATGCGGACCGAAGAACCCGACATAGAAAACTCCTGTGTATTCGGCAAAACGTAAACTATAGTTTACGTTTATGTTCGGCTCCATTTCAAACTCGGCTGCATGGACGAACGTGCGAAACAGATTCTTGGCAGGCGGGTCGAAGAGACACGCAGGGACCTTGGTATCTCCAAGGTTGATTTTTGTGTGGCGACAGGAATCAGCCGACCCTACCTCGACCGAATCGAAGATGGGACGGCAAATTTCACGCTCAAGGTTCTATTTAAGATCGCGCCCGCACTCGGCATGACGGTGTCAGAGCTTCTCGAGGGTATCGAATAGGGGATACCCGTCGACAACTGAATTACGCCATCGGGATGCGGTCGTGGTTGACTTGGCTGTAGAACAGGCGCTGGATTTCGGCGGCATCGCGTGACTGGCCGAGTGCCCACATGGTCTTGGCCACGAGCGTCTCGGTGGTCATGTCATCGCCGCGCAGAATGCCCGGATGATCGGCGTAAGCACGGCCGACCTCATAAACGCCCAGATCGAGGCCCTCTTCGGGGACCTGCGTGGTCATAACGACGGTGCGGCCCGAATCGACCCAGCGGAAAATCGCCTCCTGGAACGACTCGCCCGACTCACCAAACTCGGGGATACCGCCAATGCCAAAGGTCTCCAGAATCACGGCGTCGTAGTTGTCGGCAAGGGCGTCGAGGATGCCCGGGTTCACGCCGGGCGTGAGCTTAAGGACAAACACGCGCGGGTCGATGCTGTCGTAGAAACGCACCGGGTTTTCGCCCTGATGCGTGCCGTGAAGCCCATTGCGCACGATGCGGTCATTGCGGATGTAGGCAATGGGCGGATAGTTGACGCTAATGAACGCGTTAAAGCTCATTGTGCGCTGCTTGCGGGCGCGCGTGCCGGCAATGGCGACGCCGCCAAACACGATCGAAACGTCGTGCGAGTGCTCGTCGAGCGCATAGAGCAGGCTCTGGTACAGATTGAGCTTGGCATCGGTAAAGGGGTTGCCCATGGGCTTTTGCGAGCCGGTGAGCACGATGGGCTTGGGGCTGTCTTGAATCAGGTAGGAAAGCGCTGCCGCGGTGTAGCTCATGGTGTCGGTGCCGTGCAGAATCACGAAGCCGTCGTGGTCGGCATAGCCTTCGACGATGACGTCGCGGATACGCATCCAGTCACTGGGACGCATATTGGTGCTGTCGATGTTCATGGGCTGCACCACGTCGAGCTCGCAGAGGCCCGAGATCTCGGGGACGCTCTGGGCGAGCTCCTCACCGGTCAGGGCGGGGGAGAGGCCGTTGCCGTCCTCGGTCGATGCGATGGTGCCGCCCGTGGCGATGAGAAGGATGCGCTTCATGCTGGTATTCCTATCGTATTTGCCGCCGCAGAGGCGGAGTCGTTCGGCAGTATTGTGGCACAGGGCGTCCAATGTTCAAACGTATTACATCATCCGTAACGTTTGGTAACACTTCAATTGCCGTCAAATAGGGGCCTGGTCGTGCGTTTGCCGTGCGCTGATGGCTGCGAGGGACGAGAAACCCCATATAACGTGTACACTATGGAGGTTATTTTCGTTCATTCACGCGGGCGGGCACCGGCTCCCCGCCAACAAGAGGGGATACCATGGATCAAAAGGCTTCCGCAAAGGTCCTCGTACTCGACTTTGGTGCGCAGTACGGTCAGCTCATTGCCCGTCGCGTCCGCGACCTCAACGTGTATTCCGAGATTGTTCCCTGCGACATATCGGCCGACGAGATTCGCGATATGAACGCCTCCGCGCTCATCCTTTCCGGCGGTCCGGCCTCCGTGTACGCCGAGGACGCTCCGTCCATCGACCCCGCCATCTTTGACCTGGGCCTTCCCGTCCTGGGCTTTTGCTACGGCCATCAGATTACGGCCGTGACGCTCGGCGGCAAGGTCGGCCACTCCGAGGTGGGCGAGTACGGCCGCGCTACCATCACACGCACGGCTGGCGCCAAGCTCTTTAACTCCACGCCCATGGAGCAGACCGTGTGGATGAGCCATCGCGATGCCGTCTCCGAGGTGCCCGAGGGCTTTACCGTTACCGCCAGCACTGACGTGTGCCCGGTTGCCGCCATGGAGTGCGTTGAGCGCAAGATCTTCACCACGCAGTTCCACCCCGAGGTCAAGCACTCCGAGTACGGTCAGCAGCTGCTGAGCAACTTTTTGTTTGAGATTTGCGGCCTGGAGCCCAACTGGAGCATGGACAACCTGGTCGAGACCATGACGGCCGAGTTCCGCGAGAAGGTCGGTGACGACCGCGTGATTCTGGCTCTGTCCGGTGGCGTCGACTCCTCCGTTGTGGCTGCGCTGGGCGCTCGCGCCGTGGGCAAGCAGATGACCTGTGTATTCATCAACCACGGCCTGCTGCGCAAGGGCGAGCCCGAGCAGGTGGAGGAGGTCTTCACCAAGCAGTTCGACGTCGACTTTATCCACGTTCACGCCGAGGACCGCTATGCCGAGCTTCTGGCCGGCGTGACCGAGCCCGAGGAGAAGCGCCGCATCATCGGTACGCAGTTCTGGAAAGAGTTCTTCGCCGTGGCGCAGCAGCTCGAGACCGATGGCAAGCCGGTCAAGTACCTGGCTCAGGGCACCATCTACCCCGACATCATCGAGTCCGGCGCTCGCAAGACGGGCGGCAAGACGGCCACCATCAAGAGCCATCACAACCTGATCCCGTTCCCCGAGGGCGTGCACTTCGACCTTATCGAGCCGCTCGACCACTTCTTTAAGGACGAGGTCCGCGCACTTGGTCTGGCGCTGGGCCTGCCGGGTCATATCGTGTTCCGTCAGCCTTTCCCGGGCCCGGGTCTGGCCATCCGCATCATCGGTGCGGTCGATAAGGAGAAGCTCGAGATCCTCAAGAACGCCGACGCCATCGTGCGCGAGGAGCTGGACGCCTACAACCAGCGTCTGTTTGAGCAGACCGGCGAGCGCAACTCCGAGCACAGCTGCTGGCAGTATTTCGCGGTCCTGCCTGACATCAAGTCCGTCGGCGTTATGGGCGACGAGCGCACCTATCAGCGCCCGATCATCCTGCGCGCCGTCGAATCCAGCGATGCCATGACCGCCGACTGGGCCAAGCTGCCCTACGACGTGCTGGCCCGCATCTCCGGCCGCATCGTTGCCGAGGTCCCCGGCGCCAACCGCGTGTGCTACGACATCACGTCCAAGCCGCCCGCGACCATCGAGTTTGAGTAGGATGACAGGGTTCTGACCTGCACTTTTGAGTGCTGCACTGTGCTCCTGAGTTTCGTTTCGTACGAGAGTCACGGCAAAGCCGCCAGCGATATTGGTGAGTAAATCCGATTATCGAGCCTCCGTTCCCGCGTTGGGACGGAGGCTTTTTCTTTGCCGTTTTACTCCCTTGTCTCCGTTCGGGGATTATTTCTTGCTCATTTAGGGCTATTCGCGCTGAAAGATTTTGACTAGCTTGGTGTCCTTTATTTCGTAGACAATGTCTGCGACGTTCTCGACCAGCCTCTTATCGTGGGAGACGAACACTATCGTTCCGGCATAGGCGCTCATCATCTGCTCGAGGGCTTCGGCGCTCTTGATGTCCAGGTAATTTCCAGGCTCGTCCATGAGCAAGATGTTGTATCTGCCCAGCAGCATCTTCGCGAGTAGCAGCTTGATGACTTCGCCTCCCGAGAGAACGCCAACGTCCTTTGTCAGGTCGCGCGGTCCGATTCCCATAGAGGCGAGGATGCCTCGAATTTCGGTCATGCTGTACTCGCAACCATCCTGCATGAACGAGATCGCAGACTGACGGGCGTCGAACTTGTAGCCTGTTTGCTCGAAGTAACCGATCTCTGCCTTGGGAGAGATGTTGATACCGTCGGCGCGTCGAGCGATTGCCTTCAGCAGGCTGGTCTTTCCTGTACCGTTGCCACCGGTGATGGCCACTTTGGCACCGAGCGGTATCTCGAATTTCGCGTGGTCATAGAGCATGCAGTTGCCGAAGCTCAAGCTGAAATCGTCTGCCGAGATGGGAAATTTACTATGCAGTTCCAGGGCCTTGCTCTGGCGGAACCGCACGGCGCGAATGCTATCTGGGGCCTCAATCCCTTCGAGCGCTTCGAGGCGCTTCTCCATGTCCTTAGCCGCCTGGTACATCCTCTTCTGTTTGGTGCCGGTTGCTTTCTGATGCCCCAATCGACCTGCATACTCGTTGCTTTTTTTCGCAGCCTTCCGCTTGGCGTCGACCTGCCGTGCTTTTTTCCGTTGTTTTTCGATGGCGGCTTCGAGGCGATCGCGCTCGCGCATCGCCTCTTCGTATCGAGTCGCCTGAGCTTTGCGCTCTTCTTCTTTCTGTCGCAGATAGTCGGAGTAGTCACCCCAGAATTCGGAAATACCGCCGTCTTTGAGCTCCCAGATCTTGTCTACCACCTGGTCGAGAAAATGACGGTCATGGCTCACGATGAGCAGAGCCCCATCAAATGCCTTGAGTTGTCCGACGAGAAGGCGGATGCCGTCTTGGTCGAGGTGGCTCGTAGGCTCGTCGGCGAAGATCGCGCTTGCATGCTGGGAGAGTGCAGAGGCAATCTTGGCGCGTGTTTCCTCCCCGCCGCTCATCGTCTCCTGCGCCACTCCGGCGACGTTGAGACGGGAGAGCATCTCACCACTGTCCTGAGCCGCATCAAGGTCGAGTTCATCGAGTTGGCCGATGAGGGCAATGCTGCCGAAGCGCCTGACGTCGGCGTCCGCAATGGTAAGATTGCCGCTCAGAATTTTAAGCAGGCTGGTTTTGCCTGCGCCATTGTCTCCCACCAAGCCGATGCGATCGTAGGAGTAGATTTCCAACTCTTCGATATCCAGGATATCGCGGCCGGCATATTCCAAAAAGATGTCTTTAGCTTTGACTATGAGTTCCATAGGTTGAACCGCCTTTTGTGTATTAGCCTTTTACTGGAAGCGCAGCCATGCCAAAAAAGATTGCTCACGTCGATTTTTCGCCTTTGCCCAATTGCCGGCGCGAGCGTTTTGACCTTGCGCAAGCCGGCAAATCCGAAAATGATAGTTGGCGACGAATAAGGAGCGCGATGTGGGATGTCGGTGCAATACCTCGTCGTCGCAAGGGCTTGAAGGCTGACGCGTGAACCGATGGCTGCTGCCTCTTTTTTTCGAATACTTGGGCTATTGAATCCGCCCGGTATCTCTTTTCCCCACGTTTCGGACGCTCGGAGCAAGCAGCATAGCCATCGCAAGCAGTACCATGGTCGCTCCAGAGCCGACGAACCATAACGGAGCTCCAAGCAGATCCGCAAAAACGGAGGGGGCCGCGAGGCCCATGGGCATGGCCCACGCCATGATGGTTCCGTAGAGGCCGAAAACGCGGCCTAGGTACTCAGGAGGTATCTGCTCCTGCATAAGGGCAGTCTGGGTTCCCGCGTACAACGGGGAGCATGCGCCCATAAGAAAGCTCACCGGCAGGAAAGCAGCGAACAATGACGGGCCGAGCGATCCGGATACGATTGCGGCAATGCCGAAGCCGGCAATCGCGGCGACCATGGTGAACGACCTATTGCGGAACCCTCCCGTAACTGCCAAGATGCCGGACCCAGCCAGCATGCCTGCAGAAAAAAGGATTTCCACCAAAGCAGCATCCCCCGTGCTACCGCCAAAATGTCCCAAGGTCATTATTGGGAACAATGCCGCGAGCGGAGAGAACGCGAAAGCGAAGACGAACCCGCACCAAAGAAGGGCGAACAACCCCCTGTGCCCTCTAATCAGCTTGTAGCCGTCCGAAATCTCAGAGAAAAGCTCTCGAACTTTATTGGAAAAGGACGAACTGCGGTCGGCTTCGTCGAGTCCTCCTGCGTCTATCCGCGCGGCGAGGACAGCTAGAGAAGCGAAAAGCGCTCCCAGCACGTCGAGGGCAATCATGGCGGTAATGCCCGCCACGGGATAAATCACTGCTGCAAGCGCGGCGCCAAGAATGTATCCGCCGGACTGAATCGCCTGAGTCACCCCCGATAGGCGAACGAGATGCTCTGGCGGGGCGAGATGGGGCGTGAGAGATTGGGAGGCCGGCGTGTAGAACGAAGTACCAACTGCGCGGAGAAACAGGGCGATGAGAATTAGCCATGCAGGTAAGCTGCCGGCCAACGAGGCAATCGCCAAGGCGGCACCCACCGCGGCAATGAAGAGGTCGGCGCCGATGAGGACACGTTTCAAAGGCAGTCTGTCGACAACGGCGCCCGCAAGGATTCCGAACAAAGCAATCGGCAGAAAGCCTGCCAACGATGCTAAGGAGAGGAGAGAAGACGACCCTGTCGTGAGGGCGAGATGCCAAATAAGACCCATTTGGAGAATCGAACTCGTCAATGTCGAAACGAGCTCCCCGCCCCATACGAAACAAAGCTTGAATTGCCATGAATGGCACAGCAGAGCAGACCTGCCCCGAGAGGTTTCAAATATCATGGTTATGTCCAATCGTGAAATGGCGTGCAGAAAAACAGCGCGACGCCACAACAGCGCCGCTTTCTAGGCGCTCATCCACGTGCGGAAAAGACCAACCACGACACCCCTCCTTTGTTAATTCGGTCTGGCAAACCATGTAATATTAACAAGGCTTGAGTTTGCCTGTCAAGAATCGACCATCGGAAAGGGCAATCCTCTCTGGCCATTCGATTCCTTTTGTATCTATGGCTGCATTTACGTTATGTGGTTATTTATTTCGTTAGAATTCCCAAGCAAAACGCTTTTATGCACCATGTCTGCGCAAGCGAGAAAAGCCATTTCTAAGCCTCGGTCCACGAAAATGTCAACTTGGCTTTTCATTGAGCCGATACTTCCAACACCGCTGAAAACGAACCAAACGCGTAGCTCTTGCGTGTCCGCAACTCGCACCATCAAAGTATGCAAGCATCCTGATGAGCAGGATAGCCTCTGATCGTCTGTATCTCAATTCGGAACAAAGATCCTGGGAAAAAGGGGATGCGGCGCCGAACGCGAACAATGTGTGTACGCTGTCGAGAAATGAGGCGCGCGCCGAGAAACCGGTGGTCCATACTCCACGCCGCACCCCCAACTGAGCCTCGTAGGATTGGACCTCTTTAAGCAACGGTTCGAGGTCTTTTTCGCGCTCAGCGGCGTCCCTGGCCTTGTCTTCGATGCCGGCGAGTTGCTCGGTAATCCAATCGATTACCTGACCGACGTCGTTGTACCTGCCCTCGATCTCGTTTCTTGCCGCCTGTCGTGCCTCGGCGGGCTTTTGGAGGTAATCGTCATGAAGGGCTGCGTAGGTCCTAGCGATGTCCAGGGCGTTTTTGACCTTCGCCCTCTGGTCGCCGGCGATCATGGAGGCGATCGATTCCAGCTTGGCGTCGATGCACTGGAGGCTGTCGCTGATTTCGGTCATGTACGCCTGACCGACAACCATCGCCGCTGCGGCAAGGCCGACGCTGGCGATCTGTGCGGGGCTGACCCCAGCGGCTTTGAGGGAGACGTCGCCGCTCAGGCGACCTTTCGGGTCTCGGACGAGGGCCCTTACCGCTTCCGGATCCTTCTTCGAGGCGACGAGGTCCTTAAAGCTGTAGCCTTCGGGAACCTCGACTTTGTAGAGCTGTTTTCCTCGACGAGGTCTATGACGTCCGAGGCGAGGCCGAGAATGGCGTCCGCCCGCTCTCCGATGCCGACGTTGTTCTCTTTGCCCGCATCGGCGTTCGCGACGAGCCTGATGTTCTCCAAGTCCTCGACGGGAACGACCTCGACGCTGATTGGCGCAAGTTCTTTGTCGCTCATGCTCTTAGCGCCTATCTCGCCTCATCGGAACGCGCCAGGACGTCCCATTTGTTGTACGAGCCCTCGGCCTGAAGATCCCTGACGAGGGCCTCATAGCGGGTCTCGAGGTCTTTCTCCTCACACGGGAAGAGCAGAATCATCATTGGTCTTTTGAACTTGAAGTCAGCGTAGACGTCGATGTTGCCGAAACCGCAAAGCTGTGTGTATATGCTGAAGCCCATGGATTTGCCGCAACCGACATAGACGTCCTCGTAGGCGGAAGGGTCTTTCTCTCGTGCCGATTTCATCGTGACGACGGCGTAGCAGCCGGCGATCGCCATGTACCCATCGCTGAGGTCGGCTTCGCTGGAGACGTTGTTCTCGAAGTTCTCGAAGAAATCTTTTGCGGAGATCGGCGGAAGCGAGCTTGCCACGGCCTTCTTGCGGGATGCCTCGAGTGACTTTTGCTGCTCCTTCTTGTCTTTGATTGCCCGACCCTTTGAAAGGAATGAGTCCCTGGCTTCTCCCAGGCTATCTGCCGCCTGCTTCCCCCTTTGCTGCCCCCAGTCGATCAGAGCGGGCCCGTATTTGTTCACAGCGGGCTCAACGAAGGGCAGAACGTCTTTTCCGATGTCGATGGCCCTTTTGACGTCTTGCAGCTTAATCTTTCCCAATTGCGTACCTCTATTCATGGACAACCGGAAGCTTATCGAGAAGCAGCCGGCAGCGTCTTGTTTCTATCAAGTGCGTAAATTATCTCACCACATGCAAGACCCCTTGCCGAGATATAGCGGCAAGGGGTCGAAGGGCCATATTCGGTTGTAGTTTCGATCTGCAAGTCCTAGTCTCGGTCGTCGTCGCCGGCTGCGCAGCAGGCGTAGGCCGTGAGCGTGAGGAGCCCCATGAGGAGCCCTATTCCGAAGGGCGCGAATCCCATCCTTCCACCTCCTTCGCGTAGACGACGGTGCGCGAGTTGCTCGTCTGGTAGCTGCACGTCACGAAGGCCCAGGCCTGCGCGACGTCCGAAGGCTCTTCCAGGACGACCTCGCACCGGGACAATTTGTCCCCGAGGTAGGCGGCGAGCTCCGCCGCGTCGGCGAAGTCGGTCCGCTTGCCTTCCGAGCTCGCGTCGACCACGTCGGCCGCGAAGACCTTGAGCTCGATCGCCTTCTCGCGGGTGTAGACCCGGATGGTGCGGTGCCCCTCGGCGAAGTCGCGCGACGAGTACTGCGCGAGCGGCGCGAACATGGTGCCGTCGGACATGTGGTGCCCGTAGACGATGACGAGCGGGCTCTCGGCACCCTGCGCGCACCCGGCATCTATGTAGGGAGCGCCCCACGCGGATCTTTCGCCGCCGGCGTCGTGCGTGAGGTAGAAGTCGGGCGATTCGGGCCGGCCCTGGACGATCGGGTAGTCGACGGTCGTGCCCGGCACGCGCACCCAAGCGACGACGGAGGCGGGAAGGGCGTCCCAGTCGATGCCGCCTCCCGTCTCTTGAGCCTCCATTGTCGCGTCCTCTTCCGCAGTAGGCACCTCGTGCACCTCGTAAGGGTTTCTCTCGGACAGCGGCAGGACGGCGAGCGCCCCCATCGCCAGCAACGCCACGGCAATGGCGAGCGCCGTGGCGGCTTTCCCTTTGTTCATGTCCTCCCCCGTTCGCAGGGGAGGCCCCGGGCGAGCGCCCAGGGCCTCCGGTTCGGTATCGATGCGGCGCCGCTACTCTTCCGGCTCTTCGGCAGGCTCTTCGGCTGCCGCGTCCTTGCTTGCGCCGGCCGTCTTGCGCTTGCGGTACGCGAGCACCCCGCCCGCGCCCGCCGCAGCTGCTAGAGCGATGCCTGCGGCCACGGCGTAGCCGGTGGCGTCGGGGGCGTCGGCCCCGGTCTTGGCGTAGGGCTCCTCGGGGACCTCGGGCGTGCCGGGGTTGTCCACGACGACGCTCTGCTCGGCGGAGTCGATGTCCTCGTGGGCCGCCACGACGTTGCCGGCGGAGTCCAGGACCTTCTCGAAGACGACGAGCTCGTCTCCCTCGGCCAGGCCCTCGGTGTCGAACTCGAAGGCCACCTCGACGGTGCCGGAGGGCGCCTCTGGCTCGAAGGGCGTGCGCGCGGTCACCTCGTTGCCGTCCTTGTCGAGGAACGGCTCTCCGGTGCCCTTGTCCATGAGCGTGCCCACGGCGATGTAGGTCTCGCCGGGGACGAGGCCCTTGTAGGCCACCGTGTCGATGACCTTGGCCTTGCCGGCCTCGATGACCTGGTCGCCGTCGGCGGCGTCGGCCGCCTGCGTGCCCACCTCGACGGCGACGTGGACTGTCTGGCCCTCGTCGGAGAGGAAGGCTCTCGAACACGACCAGGTCGCGGCCGCCGAGCAGGCTCGCGTCGAAGGCGATCTCGACGTCCTGGCTGCCGGTCGAGAGCGCGGGGGCGAACTCGGCCTTGGCCTCCACGGGCACGCCCGAGGCGTCGGCCACGGGCTCGCCGGTCGCCTTGTCGACGAGGGTGGCCGAGAGCTCGTACTCCTCGCCGGCCTTCAGGCCCTCGTAGGCGACGGTGTCGACGACCTTGGCCTCGGCGTCGGCCGAGACGTCCTTGTCGCCGTCCGCCCCGTCCTTTGCCGTGGTGGAGATGCGCGGGCCCTCCTGGTCGTCGAGGCCCATCCACACGGCCTTCGCGACCGTCGAGTCGCGATCGACCCAGAAGCTCCTCGTGATGAGCTCGAGGCCCTCGTTGGCATCGCAGCGCAGCTCGGTCATGGTGTAGGCGCCGTACGGCAGGGCCGCCAGCGAGTCGTCGACCGGCGCCGAGGAGCCGTCCTCGCCGAGCGAGAACCAGATGCCGGCCTTCGGGTCCATGTCGGCGGCAGCAATCGGGCCCTCATGGCCAAGCAGGGCGTCGTTGGCGTTGGTGTCCCTCGAGTGCCTGTTCCAGCTGCTCGCGGTCGACGCGTCGCCGTTGCGGTCCGTCACCAGCACGTGCGTTTCGCCGGTGGCCGCGTTCTCGATGGCGAACGGGACCATGAGGCCGGCGTTGTCGGACTCGCTCTTCTTGGAGAGCTCGAGGTCGTTGCGCACCACCTGGTCGCGAAACTCGAGCGCGGCGCCGTCCGCGGAGGCGCTCACGATCTCGCCGCCGGCGCGGACCTCGAAGGTGCGGGGCTCGCCGTCGGTCAGCAGGTAGCTCCCGTTCGTCGCCGTCTCCCGCACGTCGTAGGTCCCGTACGGCAGTGCGTCGGCCGCGGTCTGCGCGGTGTAGACGCCGGCCTCGTCGTTCCATGCGGTGGTCAGCGTGGCCACGGCTTCGCCCGGCTCGCGCCATTCGCCGTCAACGAGGACCTTGTGCGCCGAGCGGTTCGTGACGGTGAACTCGATCCCGTCGAGGCCGGGGTGCTCGCCAGGCGCCTCCTTGTGGCCGCTGCCCGCGAGCGCCTCGGACGCCTGCAGCTCCTTGTCGGACTTGGTCACCTGCACGCCGCCGCGGAAGACCTCGTCGGTCACGGGGTCGCCCGTGAGGTCGCGCACCTCGCCGGCCTTCACGGTGAACGCGACGGGGGCGTCGCTGGCGTCGTAGCCCTCGGGCGCGCCGGACTCGACGATGCGGTAGCTGCCCGCGGGGAGGGTGTCGGCGCCGGTCGCGGCGACGTGCGACCCGTCCTCGGGCGCGGTCTTGATCGTGGCGCAGACCTCTCCGTCGGCGTAGTACTTGCCGCCGACCAGCACGTAGCGGCCGGTCTCGTTCACGACGGAGAAGCTCGCGCCGTCGAGCGAGGCGTCGCCCTGGGGCTCGGCGCCCGCCTCGGAGTCCGTTTTGGCGACCTTGACTCCGCCCGTGGACCAGCTGAAGCTCACGAGCGTCTGAGAGCCGCCGCCGGTCCTGACGCAGAATGCCTCGAACCCGGCGGATACCTTGCCGGCGCCCGCCTTCATCTTGGCGAAGGTCCCGCCGATCAGCTCGGATTTCGCCCAGGAGGCGAACTCGGCGCTCGTGCCGTGCGTGGCAGCCGACTCGGACCCAGAGTAGGCGTAGGCGATGAGCACATGGCTCGCCGCGGCGTACTTCGCGTCGTCCCAGCCGCCGCCGTCGTACCAGCTGCCCGGGAACATCGACGCGTCGAAGCCGGGAGAGCCGAACGAGTACCAGATCGCCGCTGTCACGTCGCCGCTCGGCACGGGGCTCGTCGAGTAGGAGCCCGGCGCGGGCGTCGGGGACGAGGGCTCGGCGCAGTAGGCGATGCTCCCGTCGGCGCTCATCCAAGTGGTGGCGAAGCCGCCGTAGGGGATCTTGCCGCCGATGGACACGTCTACCGTGCTCGGCGCGGCGTAGGCGGGCGAGGCCGCCACGGAGGCGAGCAGCGCCCCCGCCGCCAGGATGAGCGCCATGGCGCATCGGAGGAGCTTTTCCTGCAGGGTGCAGTCTTTCGCTGCGTTCATCTTTCCGCCTCCCTATCTCTCGACGCTTCGCTGTGCGCGGGGCGCCTCGTGCTCGGCGGCGCGGCTCGCCTGGCGGGCGTGCTCGGCGCGCTCCGCGAGGTAGCGCGAGCGCCCTGCGTCAACGGCCTCCTTGAGCTGCGCGGGCATGACCTTCACGGTGTCCTTGACCGCGCGGCCGTCCTCGTCGAGCTCGGGCTGGCCGTCCGGGCCCATCACCGTCTTCCTCAGCCACACCTCGCGGTTCGCGAGCAGCGGTATGTCCCGGAAGTCGGCCCCCTTGAAGCGGCTCTCGTTCACGAACATGGGGCTGAACTCGTAGCCTCCCACGTCCACGCCGTCGACGACGGTGCCCTTGGGAAGGGTCGCCGAGTTGAAGGTCCTGGTCTCGCCGGTCGCGCGGTCGGTGTACTCGATGCCCTCGCGCACGAAGCTCTTGTGCAGCGAGAGGTACACGTTCTTCCTCTCTTCCATGTCTTTCCTCCTTTTCGTTTTCAATCGGTCCTTGTCTTCATCCGCCGGGACGCGTGCCCCGGCGCGGTGCCCCTATCTCATGGCGACCGCCCCCTTCCTCGCTTTTCCGCTAGAAGCCGCTCACGATGTCGCGCGCCCAGGAGCCGCTCTTCACGAGGGCCAGGATGAGCAGCACGCACATGGCCAGGTACTGCAGCGCGTAGGTGAGCCCGTTTGCGACCGCGTCGGCCGGGGTGCCCGTCCCGGGGTTCGCCCCGGTGAGCCCGCCGAGCACGAGCGGGAACGATATGAGCAGCACGAGGATGATGACGCCGGCGATGCAGACCGCCCCGAAGCTCTTCAGGTAGCCAAGGCCTATCTGGCGCGTGGCGTCCATGCCGAGGAACGCCAGCGGGATCGGGGCGAACGCGGCCATGATGTAGAGCTGGAGCGCGCGGGCCCAGCAGACCACGAGGGCGACGACGTAGGCCGCCAGCACCACGACCCAGCTGATGAGGCTCACGACGAGCATGGCGATGAGCGACGGGATGTCGTCGTCGGTGGTGACGACGGACACCTCGGGCAGGTCGAGCGCGCCTCCGGCGCCGAAGAGCGCCTCGACTCGGTCGATGGCGAGCCCGCAGACCTCGTAGATCGACGCCATCAGGTCGAAGCTGTTCTGTATGAGGAACAGGAACACGGCGAAGAACACGAGAAGGAAAACGACCTCCTTGACGCCGGGAAGGCTCTGGCTGCCGTCCATGCGCTGGGAGATCTCGATGAGCTTCAGGGTGAAGACCAGGCCGAGCACCCCGCACCCGATCGGCAGGATGGCAACCTGCCATACGCCCCGGGCGACGTCGTGCATGGTCAGGTCGCTCGAGCTCGTGAGCATGTGCGCGAAGTCGGCCGAGAGGATCCCGTTCGCGCCGATCGACCCGAGCACGCCCGTCTGAGCCTTGAACATCCAGTTGCAGCAGTCGCGCAGAAGGCCGCACAGCCAATCGTTGACGTCCCCGGCTATGTCGGCGTATGCCGGCTGCGCGGGGACGAGCAGGAGCGCGCAGAGGGCGAACGCCGCCGCGGCGGAGATGGCGAACGCCCTGCGGCGCTGCGCCTTGAGCGCCCTCATGGCTACATCGCCTCCAGCGAGCCGCCGCGCGAGACCACGGTGACCACCGTCGAGGCGGGGTCGTCGAGCGTGAAGGTCGTCGACGCGACGTTCCCGGCGTAGTCGAGCCACACCTCCTTGTTCCAGGTGGCTCCCGTCGCCCGCGGGGACACCTCCGCCGCCTTTTTGGCGACGATGTCCTTGATGTCGGCTGAGTCGGCGCCCAGCGCCTTGGAGAGGCGGTCGTCGGTGCCGGTCACGGAGAACGCTCCGTCTTGCGCCTTCTGGGGCACGTAGGCCTGCGTCAGGAGGTCGCATGCCAGGGTGCGGGCGTCCCCGTCGCCCGAGACCTGGATGAGCGAGAGCCCTCCCGCCTTGTCGCCGGTTCCCTTGACCTCGATGGGCACGCTGAGCACGCCGCCGGCCTCGGAGGGCTCCTCGGCCGAGAAGAACCAGGCGCGCTCGGTGCCGCCCGCGCTCTCCACCATGGCGCCCTCGACGATCCGCAGCGTGGCTGTCGGGTCGTCGGCGCCCGTCCATGCGGTGTTCCAGAGCGCCTCGGCGCCCGAGGCGGCCTTCCCGGTTGCCGCGTCGGCGCCTGCAGCCGCGGGCTGCTCTTGCTCCTGGGGACTATCCTGCGCGCCTTCCTGCGGGGCGATGGCGCAGCGCGCCGCGCCCGCGCCGAGCGCCACGGTGAGCGCGCCTGCCGCGACGGCGGCCATGACCCTTGACTTTCCCTGCATTGGTTTCTCCTATCTCGCGGTGAGCGCGCAGCTGAAGCTGCCGATGCCGCTCGCTATGCGGCACACGTCGCCCGTTCGCGGCTCGTGTATGTACCTGTCGTCGCCGATGTAGATGGCCACGTGGCCCGAGCGGTAGAGGATGTCGCCGGGCTTCGCCTCCGAGAGCGGTATGCGCCTGAGCTCCTCGTACTGGGAACCCGTGTAGTGGCTTATGCGGATGCCCGCCTGCGCGTAGCAGTACTGCGTGAGCCCGCTGCAGTCGAGCGCCTTGCCGGGGGTCGAGCCTCCCCACACGTAGGGCACGCCGAGCTGGCTGTACGCCGCCTCGACGATCGCGTTCCCGTTCGCGGTCGAGTCCTTCAGGTCCTCGACCGTCATGGAGTCGAGCCGGTAGAGGCCCCATTGCGCCATGATCGACTTCAAGGACTCGACGTAGGACGAGTCGGTCGCCCAGCCGGCGTCCTTGAGCCCCTCGGCCATCCTGTCCGAGTCGTGCCTCTCGATCGCCTCCCGGATGAGGGCGTTGCCCGAGTAGCGCTCCGCCTGCAGGAAGACCCTGCTGCGGAAGCGGATGCACTCGGCGTCGCCGGTGAAGCGGATGAAGCTCGCCGTGATCTGGGTGTGCTCGCCGGGCACGTACTCCTCGCTGGTGGCCCAGTTCGCCTTGCCGGCCACCTCGGGGCAGCCCGCGTAGCCCGACCACCACTTCATGCCGAAGAGGTTGTGGTCGCGCTCTGCGAGCTGGCTCATGCGGTCGCCCTGGCCGGACTCCTGGATGATCTGCGCGATGGTGCAGCCCGCCGGGTGCCCGTACTCCTCCTGGCACTCGAGCGCCGCCTCGACCATCTCGTAGGTGATGTAGGGCGGCAGCCCCTCGAGGCCCTGCTTGGAGGCCGCGTCGTCCCAGAAGCCGAACAGCGCGCTCAGCAGCTGCGCGACGGCGAGCGCGCAGGCGACGAAGGCCACGATGCCGGCCACCGCCCCGAGCAGGGCGGGCGCTGCGCCCGAGACCGCGCCCGCGATCGCGGAGGCGGCGCCCTTCGACCCCGCGGCTCGGGCCGCCTCGCCCGACGCCTGCGCGGCCGCCTGGGCCGCCTGGTGCTTGGCCGGGGCGGTCGCGCCGGCTGCCTCGGGGCCGCGCGCGCCTCCCTTTGGGGCGCCGAGCGCGGTCGCCGCCTTGCGGCTGCCTTGGGCTGCTTTCTTCGCCTTCCTCTGCCGCAGCCTTCCCTCGGCCTTCTTGGCCGCACGCCCCGCGTCGTACATGCCCGAGGCGCCCTCGAGCTCCTCCGAGTCGTCGAGCTGGGAGACGGCCTCCCGGGCGATCGCCAGCTTCGCCGCATCGACGCGCGAGCGCATCGCGGCCGCCGCGCGCCGGTCGCCGGCTGGTTGGGACAATTTGTCCCCGAGCCCGCCTTCCGGCGCGTCGGGCCTGGAAGGGCGCCCCTTCGCCGTTGCGGCGGGG
>CABQNA010000010.1 GCA_902465425.1 uncultured Collinsella sp. | reverse complement strand
GATGGCGGTGCCGACGATTACCTGACTAAACCCTTCTCGCTCATGGAGCTCGCCAGCCGCTGCCGCGCACTGCTGCGTCGCGGCGGCATGGTCAAACAGGCAAGCGATGTGCTCAGCGTGGGCGACATTGTGCTCTCGCCCAGCCATCGCGAGGTGACCGTTGCCGGCGAGCCGCTTAAGCTCACCCTGCGCGAGTTCGACCTGCTCGAGTACCTCATGCGCAAGCCCGGCGTGGTCTTTACCCGCGAGTCGTTGCTGCAGAGCGTGTGGGGCTGGGACTTCGACGGCGGTTCGCGCACCGTTGACGTGCACGTGCAGACGCTTCGCCAAAAACTGGGCGAGCATGCCAGCGCCATCGAGACCGTGCGCGGCGTGGGCTACCGCTTGGCCGAGCCTTCTGCCGGTGATGGTGCCGAAGGTGACGACACCGCGGCTACCGCATCGGAGGAGTAACCCGTGGTCTTCGCCCCCCAGGGAAAACATACGCTGTCGCACCGCGTTTTTGTGACGATCTTTGTCTGTGCCATGGCGGTTATCGTGGCGTTTACGGTGCTGGGCGCGTTCTTTGTGCAAAACACCTTGGCGGATGCCACGAGTGCCAACCTGGCGCAGGAAACCGAGCTCATTGCTGCCGCCCTCGACGAGCAGCAGGAGCCCATCCCGTTCTTGCGTAGCCTCGATCGCGAGGACTTGCGCATCACGCTGATTAACAAGGATGGATCGGTTGCCTACGACAACGAGGCGTCGCCTTCCACACTGCCCAACCATGGCGATCGCCCCGAGGTCATCGAGGCCTTTGAGAGTGGTTTGGGTTCCGCGGAGCGCGCAAGCTCTACGCTCGACGAGATTATGCTGTATCGCGCCGTCGCCCTTGATAACGGCCAGGTTGTCCGCTTGGCGCAGGCCCAGCCTGGCGTTGCGGCGATTTTGCTGTCGATGGTGGCGCCGATGCTGCTTATCGCGGCAGCGGGTGCGGTACTCTCGTTTTTTATGGCGCGCCGCGAGTCCCGTGCCATCATCGCGCCGTTGCAAGAGGTGGATTTGGACCACCCACGCCGTAGCTATGAGCACGCCTATGCCGAGATGGTCCCCATGCTTGAGCGTATCGAGTCGCAGCGCCAGGAACTCAAGCGCCAAATGGCGGTGCTAGCGGACAACGATCGTATGCGCCGCGAGTTTACGGCGAATATCACCCATGAGCTCAAGACGCCGCTTACGGCGATTTCGGGCTATGCCGAGCTCATCGCAAACGGCATGGTCGAGGGCGAGGACGACCTGCGCAACTTTGGCGGTCGCATCTATCGTGAGGCGGGCCGTTTGGCGGCGCTTGTCAACGACATCCTTACGCTGTCTAACTTGGACGAGGCCGAGCGTGCAACTGAGGGCGAGGCGGTGCCCATTGGATCCACGGAGCCTATTGAGCTCTCGCGTGCCATCTACGCGGTTGAGCAGCGTCTTGAACAGGTCGCCCGTCAGGCGAATGTGACGATCAGTCATGAGACCAAGCCTGTGGTCATCGAGGGCGTGTCGCGCTTGATTGACGAGCTCATCTATAATCTGGCAAGCAACGCCATCCGCTACAATCGACCCGGCGGTACGGTTACGCTGCAGTGCGGCACCAACGACGAAGGCCATCCGTTCCTCGCGGTCGCCGACACGGGAATCGGTATCGCGCCTGAAGAACAGGGCAAGGTATTTGAGCGGTTCTATCGCGTGGACAAGAGTAGGTCCAAGGCACGCGGCGGAACCGGTCTGGGGCTTGCCATTGTCAAGCATGCGGCCCTGTATCATCACGCCACGCTCGATCTGTCGAGCGAGTTGGGCGTGGGAACCACCATTACGGTGACGTTTCCCATACAGCAGGACGAGCCATTCGCATAGCGATGCAACATAGATATTGATGTAGACGCCGCATTTGACTTTCGGGTGCGGCGTTGTTGTGCAATTTTACGATTGCTTCCGACATTTTTACAGGAGAGCCTGTTTCTTATGTATAGAGTTTGGCCTCGGTAAAAAGATGCGATAACATACGGACAGTTTTGTCAATCCGAACTGGGGAAATGAAAGGCAAGCTGCATGACCCTTCTCGAACTGTTCCAGCTGCTCAAAAAACACCTTAAGCTGGTCATCACCCTTCCGGTGGTCTGCGCGATCGCCATGGGCATCGTGTCCTTCGTTGCGATGGACAACACCTACACCGCGACGACGAGCATGTACATTCTCGCCAAGACCGACGATAGCGGTCAGATGAGCTACAACGATCTCTCGGCGAGCCAGATGCTTTCCAACGATATCGCCACGCTGCTGGATAGCGATAGCGTTAAGAGCGGTGCTGCCAATGAGTTGGGCCTTGCTGACCTGGATGACTACAAGGTGTCTGTTTCCTCCGAGACCACCACGCGTGTCATTACGCTTTCGGTTACCGGCACCGATGCCAAGGAGACGGCTAAGGTCGCAAAGGCCATGGCCAGCTCGGTGAGTACGGTCGCTCAGAACGTCGGCGCTGCCCAGAGCATCAACGTTATCGACGAGGCTAAGACTCCCGAAGTCCCCAGCGGCCCCAAGCGCACGCTGTACGTTGCTGTCGCGTTCCTCGCCGGTATCTTTATCGCAGTTGCCTATGTCGTTTTGGCAGACATGCTCAATACCCGCATCCGCGGTGCCGAAGAGGCAGAAGAGCTCCTGGGCATTCCCGTTGTTGGCCGAATTCCGGCTATGAAAGGTGGTAAATAGGCATGGCTAAGGCAAAGAACACCGATAAGCTCGTTGTACAGAATGCCGCCAAGACCCTTCTGGCCAACATCCGCTTTGCGAGCGTGGACGACCCCATCCGCACCATCACCGTTACCTCCTCGATTCCCAACGAGGGCAAGTCTACGGTTTCCATTAACCTTGCTCAGGCAATCGCCACGAGCGGCAAGTCCGTGCTTCTGGTCGAGGCCGATATGCGCCGCAGGTCCCTTTCCGATATGCTCGGCGTTCGTTCGCGCGGCGGACTCTATGCGGTCCTTTCCGAGCAGATCTCCATTGACCAGGCAATTGTCGAGACGGGTCAGAAGAACTTCTACTTCCTCGATGCCGAGCCGCATATTCCCAATCCTGCCGACATCATCGTCTCTCACCGCTTTGCCAAGCTGGTAAAGGCGCTGTCCGCCAAGTTCCAGTACGTCATCTTTGATGCTCCCCCGGTCGGCACCTTCATCGATGCTGCCGAGATCGCAAGTCTGACCGACGGCACGCTGTTCGTGGTGCGCGAGGACTTCACCAAGCGCGAGGAGGCGCTCAACGCTATCGGCCAGCTTAAGAAGTCCGAAAAGGTCAAGCTCATCGGTACCGTTATGAACTACTGCGAGACCGAGACCAGCGAGTACTACTACTCCTACTACACCAAGGACGGTAAGAAGGTGAAGAAGGGCTCCGACGATCAGGGGACTTCCAAAAAGGGCATCTTCACCAACCGAGCAAACGTTTAGTTGATTAAGGCTGACCTATGCGTGACATTCATTGCCATATCTTGCCGGGTGTAGACGACGGCGCCGCCGATCTCGATGAGAGCTTGGCGATGCTCGAGGCTGCCAAGCGGGCCGGTGTAACCAGAATTGTTTGCACTCCTCACTGCCGTGATCCCTATTTTGATTACGACAAGATGTGGGATGCCTTTGAACTGCTTCGGGATAACGCTGACGGTTTTCCGCTCCAGATGGGCTTCGAGGTCAACCATCGAAAGCTCGTTGAGCTTGGTATCGATGCCGCGGAGCACTTGCATTTCGATGGGACCAACGAGTTTCTGCTCGAGCTTTCGACGCATGCCGATGCGTATGCGTTTAGAGAGTACGAGAACACGATTTACGATTTGCAGTGCCGTGGCTACCAGGTGATCATCGCTCATCCTGAGCGCTATCGTGCGGTTCAAAAGGATGTAAGCGTGGCGGAGCGCCTGGTCGATATGGGCTGCAAACTGCAGGCTTCGGCGGACTTTATTGCTGGCGGTCGCTTTGGTCGCGAGAAAAAGCCGGCACAGCGCCTGTTCGATCAGAACCTGTACAGCTTCATCGCGAGCGATGCCCATAACGTGGGTCATTACGACTGCCTGGCGAAGGCTCGTGCGAAGTTTAGCGTGCGCGGAGCTCATTTTCGCTAAAATCGGTCCCTAACGTTCGCATTGAATGAAAGGGCAGCCATGGATATCCAACTTAAGACAGGATGCTTTGATGACGCGGCGTTGGTGCGCCGCGTCGTTTTTATGGACGAGCAGGGCTACGAGAATGAGTTCGACGCTATCGACGAGGATCCGAACTGCATTCATGTGACGCTCTATGTAGACGGCGAGCTTGCCGGTTGCTCGCGCGTGTTTCCCGAAGAGCTTGAGCGCGTGGCTGACGCAGAGGCCCCGGTGTTGCCGGCATGCGACATGGACGAAGGCGTTGCGGCGGGGGAGACCTACATTATGGGGCGCGTCGCCGTGCTGCCGGCTATGCGTCGTCGCGGACTGGCGAGTGCGATCGTCGAGGCCAGTGCTGCGTGTGCACGCAATGCCGGCGCTAAGCTTATTAAGCTGCATGCGCAGGAATACGTGCTGCCGCTCTATGTAAAGGCGGGCTACACGCAAATTGCCCCGGTAGACTACGAAGACGAGGGCCAGCCCCATGTCTGGATGGCCAAGCGCGTAGATGGTAGATAGGGACGTTCCTTTTTTGCCGGCAGTTTGGGACACTCC
Organism: uncultured Collinsella sp.; assembly: GCA_902465425.1. Taxonomy (GTDB): domain Bacteria; phylum Actinomycetota; class Coriobacteriia; order Coriobacteriales; family Coriobacteriaceae; genus Collinsella. The sequence goes on along the minus strand of CABQNA010000010.1, from coordinate 15,345 downwards.
TTGGCATCCGCCGCACGGTCGTTTCAACATACAGTTTTTCGATTCCGTATGTATATATGCGCGCTAATGGGTTATAAAATCTAAGTCTGAACATAGCAGGTCTGCGATGCGGCTCGGGCGACCGGGCCGTTTTTGCGGACGGGGGTAGCGCGAAAGGACTGCACATGCGTCAATTTAAGACCGAGAGCAAAAAACTGCTCGACCTCATGATCAACTCCATCTACACCAATAAGGAAATCTTCCTGCGCGAGCTTATCTCTAACGCGAGCGACGCTGTCGACAAGCTCAACTTTAAGAGCCTGCAGGACCCGAGCGTCAAGATCGACCAGGGCGACCTGGCCATTCGCGTCTCCTTTGATAAAGACGCCCGCACCATTACCATCTCGGATAACGGCATTGGCATGACCGCCGAGGAGCTCGAGCGCAATCTGGGCACCATCGCCCATTCCGGCTCCGAGGAGTTTAAGACCGAGAACGCCGAGCAGCAGGGCTCCGATGTCGACATCATCGGTCAGTTTGGCGTGGGCTTCTACTCGGCTTTTATGGTCGCCAGCCATGTGAAGGTCGTCAGCCGCGCCTATGGCGAGGATGTCGCCCATGTGTGGGAATCCGACGGTCTTGAGGGCTACACCATCGAGGACGGCGAGCGCGCCGAGCACGGTACCGATGTCATCCTGACGCTGCGCGAGAACGAGAAGCTCGATGCCGACGGCGAGGCCGAGACCTACGATCGCTTCCTGACCGAGTGGGGTCTCAAGAGCCTGATTCAGCAGTACAGCAACTATGTGCGCTACCCGATTCAGATGATGGTGTCCAAGAGCCGCCAGAAACCCAAGCCCGAGGACGCCGGCGACGATTACAAGCCCGAGTACGAGGACTACCAGGAGCTCGAGACCGTCAACTCCATGACACCGATCTGGAAGAAGCGCAGCTCCGATGTCGAGCAGAAGGACTACGACGAGTTCTACAAGTCCACGTTCCACGACTTTGACGATCCTGCGCGCACCATCAGCTTCCACGCCGAGGGCACGCTCGAGTATGACGCCCTGCTGTTTGTGCCGGGACGCGCGCCGTTCGATCTGTACAGCAAGGACTACGAGAAGGGCCTGGCGCTCTACAGCTCCAACGTGCTGATTATGGAGAAGTGCGACGACCTGCTGCCCGACTACTACAACTTTGTCCGCGGCGTCGTGGACTCTGCCGACGTGACGCTCAATATTTCGCGTGAGACGCTGCAGCAGAACCGTCAGCTCAAGGCCATTGCCAAGCGTGTCGAGAAGAAGATCACCGCTGACCTTGAGGATATGCGTGACAACGACCGCGAGGCCTATGAGAAGTTCTTTGAGAACTTTGGTCGCGGTCTTAAGTACGGCATCTACTCGAGCTATGGCATGAAGGCCGATGAGCTCGCCGACCTGTTGCTGTTCTGGTCTGCCAAGGAACAGAAGATGATTACCCTGGCCGAGTATGCCAAGGGCATGCCCGAGGATCAGAAGGCCATCTACTACGCCGCCGGCGACTCGCGCGAGCGCTTGGCCAAGATGCCCGTGGTAAAGGGCGTGCTCGACCGCGGCTATGACGTGCTGCTGCTGACGCAGGATGTGGATGAGTTCACGTTCCAGGCTATGCGTGAGTACGTTGCCGCCGATATGCCCAAGATCTACGAGGACGATGCTGCCCGCGAGGCTGCCGAGAAGGCTGTGGCCGACGGTGCCGAGCCCGAGGTCGAGGATCGTCATCTGGAGCTCAAGAACGTCGCGACCGGTGATCTTGACCTGGCGACCGAGGACGAGAAAAAGGAGGCTGAGGACGCCACCAAGGAAAACGAGGACCTCTTCAGCGCTATGAAGGAGGCGCTCGGTGACAAGGTCGAGAAAGTTGCCGTCTCCGCGCGCCTGACCGATGCCCCCGCTTGCATCACCACCGAGGGCCCACTTTCGCTCGAGATGGAGAAGGTGCTCCAGAAGGGACCCGAGGGCGCGCCCGACGGCGTGCCCAAGAGCCAGCGCGTGCTCGAGCTCAACGCCAAGCACCCGGTCTTTTCCAAGCTCGTCGCTGCTCAGAAGGCGGGCGACGCCGACAAGATCAAGCAGTACTCCGGTCTGCTCTATGACCAGGCTTTGCTGGTCGAGGGCATCCTCCCCGAGGACCCCGTTGCCTTCGCGGCGGCTGTTTGCAACTTGATGTAGTTCGGGGATACGGCACCGTAACTAGATTAGAACGAGAGTGGATAATCTCCCACTTTTGGCTCGAATGCGGGCTTGAAGTGGGAGATTTTCCACTCTCATTTTCCTCCGTCCCCAAGGGATCAATTATTTGTCGGGGTTGTGGTTTTGTGACCTGCTGAAATTAAAGATACTGTACAACTGTACGTTAATTTGTCTTCGTAGTATATTGCTACCCGCAAAACTCAACACCATTGTGCTTTGAGACGTTAAAGCGCCTACTACAATGGTTGTCGATAGTACGATTCGATTTAACGACAGGATGGATGGTCCAAGCGTGAGTCTCGGCAGCAAACTATCCAATGCAAAGGTGTCCTTTGCGATATTTAAGCGCGACATTAAGCGACTGCTTGTGAACCCCGTCGCCCTGGTGGTTACCCTAGGCGTGTGCGTTATTCCCTCGCTGTATGCCTGGTATAACATCGTGGCAAACTGGGATCCGTATGGAAACACCCAAGGCATCAAGATTGCTATCGCCAACAACGATCGAGGCACCCAAAACGACTTGGTGGGTGAGCTCAACGCTGGCGACAAAGTGGTCGACCAGCTCAAGGAGAATCATCAGTTGGGCTGGACGTTCGTCGACTCGACGGCCGATGCCAAGGAGGGCGTCGAGAGCGGCGAGTACTATGCGGCCATCGTGATTCCCAAGAACTTCTCGGATAACCTGGTTTCGATGCTCGACGGCAACTACCATCAGCCCAAGCTCACGTACTACGTCAATGAGAAGAAGAGCGCCATTGCGCCCAAGGTTACCGATACCGGTGCAAACACCATCGAGGAGCAGATCAACTCGGAATTTGTCTCTACGGTAGGCAAGACTGTTGCCGGTATCGCCAAGGATGCCGGTGTCGATTTAAAGGACAAGGCAACCCAGACTCAGGACTCGCTGGCAAGTTCGGTGTCCGAGGCGTCCGACACCTTGGGCGAGGTGCGCGATTCGATTGGCGATATGAATGCCGCCATCGATAAGACGAGTGGCGCTATCGCCTCGGCTGATGCGGCACTTGCCGGCTTGCAAGGCCAGGCACCGTCGCTGACGCAGGCGATCTCCCAGGGCAACGACCTGCTGAGCGAAGCTCGCTCCACGGCGGGCAACTCCATCACCTCGCTCTCCAAGGCGCTCTCGGAAGGCAGCCTTGCGCTCACCAAGACGTCGGCCTCTGCGAACGCTGCCATCGGCAAGCTGACGGGCGCGGTCACATCTACGACCACCCGTATCGACAACTCGCTCGAGTCTCTTCAAGCGACGATCGACCACAATAAGGCCGTTATCGGGCACTTGGAGATTCTCGCCAATGACACGTCGACAGGTTCCGAGGAAATTGACGCGCGCATTGTATCGACCATCGATTTGCTTCGAGAGCAGAATGAAAAGCTTCAGAGCATCAAGGACGGTCTGTCCGCGCAGTCGAGCGCCATGGCGAATGACGCAGCGGCTGTTTCGGGTGCCAGTGACGCTATCAATAACGCAATTCATACCGGTGCGACCAACCTTGGCCAAGCCCAGACGGACTTGGGCCAAAACGCGCTGCCGAAGGCCTCGAGCGCGCTCGACTCTTTTGCTGCCGTTTCGGGCGACCTGACCGGTATCGTCTCGGGTATGACACCTACACTTGCAAATGCGCGCGGCACGTTGGCGCAGCTTAGCGCTACGCTCGGCCAGGCCAAGACCACGCTGTCCCAGACCGATTCCTCGCTTGCCAAGGTCCAGGACAAGCTTGCAACCGCCGCCAATGACATCGCGGCGCTGCAGACCTCCGAGTCCATGGGCGAGCTGGCCGATCTGATGGGCGTCGATGTCAATGACGTGGCAGATTTCATGGCGTCTCCGGTTGAGTTGACGTCCAAGTCAATCTATCCGGTCAAGAGCTTTGGCTCGGGCATCGCTCCCTTCTACACCAATCTGGCGCTTTGGGTGGGCGGCTATGTGCTCATCGCCATTTACAAGCTCGAGGTCGACCGTGAAGGTGTTGGCAGCTTTACGGCGCGCCAAGGCTACTTTGGCCGCTGGTTGCTCATGGTGATCCTGGGCGCATTGCAGGCCATCATCGTTACGGTGGGTGATCTGGTGATTGGCGTACAGTGCGTCAACCCGTTGCTGTTCGTGCTGGGCGGCATCGCCATCTCGTTTACGTACGTCAACATCATTTACGCGCTGTCCACTACGTTTAAGCACATCGGCAAGGCAATCGGCGTCATTCTGGTTATCGTGCAGATTCCGGGTTCATCGGGCATGTACCCCATCGAGATGATGCCTGGCTTCTTCCAGTGGCTGCACCCGCTGCTGCCCTTTACCTACGGCATCAATCTGCTGCGCGAGACGGTCGGCGGTATGTATTCGTTCAACTACCTGTTTAACCTGTGCATTCTGGGCGTGTTCTTGATCGTGGCGCTCTTTATCGGCCTGCAGCTGCGTCCGCTGCTGCTCAACCTTAACCTGCTCTTTGATAAACAGCTTTCCACGACCGGTATGATGATTTGCGAGTCCAACGACCTGCCGCGCCAGCGCTACTCGCTGCGCACGGCCATGCGTGTCATGCTCGATTCCGATTCGTACCGTCGCGAACTGCTCGATCATGCGGTCGCCTTTGAACATCGCTACCCGTACTACATCAAGGGCGGTTTTGCCGCCGTGGTGGGCGTTCAGGTCCTGCTCTTTGTCCTGTCGACGGTTCTCGATATCGACAATAACGGCAAGATCATCTTGCTTGTCATTTGGATCATCTCGGTCATTGCCATCTGCGGCTGGCTTATCAATATCGAATATATCCGCGCGAGCCTCAATACCCAGATGCGCATCTCGGCGCTTTCGGATGAGGACCTGCGTCGCGAGATGCGCGAGCACACGGCCGCCATTCCTGCCGCCCGCTACATGTTTGGCCTCAACGCCAGCGAGCGTGGTGCCAAGGGCGGCGATCAGTCCACGGGCCGCTTGCCGCATATAGGCTCGAACCATAAATCTCAGGACAGCGACAGTACAGCCACAAATGATGGAAATGCCACTCCGCTTGGCAAGCACTCCAAAGGAGGTGAGGCATAAATGAAGAACATCCTGCATCTGTTTAAGCGCGATGTCCAAAATGTGTCTCGCTCCGTAATCGGCTTGGTTGTCGTGATGGGCCTCGTTATCGTACCGTGCCTGTACGCGTGGTTTAACATCGCCGGCAGCTGGGACCCGTACGGCAACACCGGCAATCTTAAGATCGCCGTGGTCAACACCGATGAGGGTTACGAGAGCGATTTGATCCCCGTCGAGGTTAACGTGGGCGAAAACGTGACCGCCACCCTACGCGGCAACGAGAGCTTCGATTGGGTTGTGCTCAACAATCGCGAAAAGGCTATCGAGGGCGTTAAGTCGGGCGCGTACTATGCTGCCGTCGTTATCCCCAAAACGTTTAGCGCTGACATGATGACGCTTTTCTCGACCGACGTGAAGCATGCCGATATCGAGTTCTACGAGAATCAGAAGGCCAACGCCATTGCGCAGATCGTGACCGAGAAGGGTTCGAGCGCCGTCCAGAGCCAGGTTAACAAAACTTTTACCGAGACCATTACGACGATCGGTCTTAAGACGGTGTCCAGCCTGCTCGATTACATGAGCACCGACCAGGTGGGTAACTTTATCGCCAACCTGTCCTCGACGCTCGGCGATTCGATTGAGGACCTGCGAGACGTTCGGGCAAATGCTTCGTCGCTGGCGGGCATTTTGAGCTCCACGTCCGATTCGCTGACGTCGGCGAGCGGCATGCTCAAGCAGACGGGCACGGTCGATGAGTCAACGAAGCAGCTGATGGAGCATGTCAAGAGCGGTATTAGCGATTCCAAGGAAGCGCTGAAGGACGCCAACGACGCCATCAATGCCGCGATTGACGGAAGCGCGGGCTCGTTTGACAACGTGTCCGCCGAGCTTGCGAAGGCATTTGATGCCGCGAATCAACATGTCGACCTTACAGTGTCCCAGCTCAACGATGCCGCGGCGGCGCTCAACACGCGTGCCGACGATATCGACGCCACGGCCGACCAGCTCCGCAGCTTTGCCGATCAGGTGACTGACGAAAAACTCCAGGACAGCCTCAAGTCTGTGGCAACATCGCTGAGCAGGATTGCTGTGGAGTATCGCAACAACGCCAAGGACTTGACGGCCACCGCGAAGTCTCTCTCTGACAGCATGGCAGAGGTTAATAAGTCGCGTGCCGAGGTCGATCAGGCCATCGCCGATGCCAAGGCCGGCATCGCGGGCGCCAAATCCGATTACGATTCCACGTTCTCGGTTAAGGCCAAGGAGCTCAAGAAGACCGTCTCGGGCATTCTAGACTCGCTCGATGGTATCTCGGGCGATCTGGATAGCGCCGTAGACGGCCTGACCGACGCATCCGGTTCGCTGGCAAAGGGCCTCTCCAAGGCTGCAAAGCTGGTCAACAAGGCTTCCGATCAGCTGGGCGAGGCGTCGGACAAGATCAGTGCGTTTAAGGACGAGCTCGACGGCGCCTTGATGTCGGATGACCTCGCTACGATCAAGACGATGATCGGCAATGATCCCGAGGGTCTGGCCGTGTCGCTTTCCGGCCCCGTCGCGCTCGATCGCAAGCCGGTCTATCCGATCCGCAACTACGGTTCGGCCATGGCACCGTTCTACACGATTCTGTCGCTCTGGGTCGGCTCGATCGTGCTGGCGGCCATGATGAAGGTCTCGGTTGACGACGAACTCATCAATGAGCTGATCCCCGTGCGCTTGCACGAGATCTACCTGGGCCGTTACCTGTTCTTTGGCGGTCTGGCCCTGCTGCAGGCAACGCTCGTGTGCGCGGGCGACATCCTGTTCTTTGGCATCCAGTGCGACGACCCGCTGCAGTTTGTGCTGGCGGGCTGGGTCGCGAGTCTCGTGTTCTCCAATATCGTCTACACGCTTACGGTTTCGTTTGGCGATATCGGCAAGGCGCTCGCCGTCGTGCTGCTGGTCATGCAGGTCGGCGGTTCGGGCGGCACGTTCCCCATCGAGATGACCGGCCCCGTGTTCCAGGCGATCTATCCGTTCCTGCCGTTTACTCACGGCATCAACGCCATGCACGCCGCCATGGCCGGTGCGTACCATATGGAGTACTGGATTGAGCTGGGCATCTTGGCAAGCTATCTGATCCCGTCCCTGGCCCTGGGCGTCGTCTTCCGCCGCCCGGTCATCAAAGCCAACGACTGGATCATCGAAAAACTGGAGAGTACAAAACTGATTTAGCGCAACAGCGTGGTGTTGACGAAGCATCGAGGTTTACTCTGCCGACGCTTTAGCGCGGTGAATTGCGTGGGCTGCTTGGTTGTTGCTACAGTAGCGGGGCGTGCCGGGGGTCCGGTGCGCCCCGTTTTTATTTGACCATGAGGCGGCACGCAGCCATACGCGTGCGGACACCACGCCCAGATTGAGTGTGAGGATGTTCCATGGCCCAATACGCTGCCAACGAAATCGAGAATATGCCCGATAGCCCTGTAGCCCGCGAAGACCTAGGTGCCGGCGGTGCCTCTCGCGGTGCCGGTGCGCGCTCGCCGCTGTTCTGGAAGGTCTTGCTGCTTTCGGTGGCGGTCATCTGGGGCTATTCCTTCACCACCATGAAGGATGCGCTCGATACCATTCCGGTGTTCGAGCTGCTCTACATTCGTTTTCTTCCGGCGTCGTTGGTCATGCTTGCCATCTTCCACGAGCGCATTGTTGCCCATTTCAACGCTCGAAACCTGATTGTTGGACTTGGCATGGGCGCGCTCATGTGGGGTGCCTACGGCTTGCAGACGATCGGCCTGGCACAGACCACGGCAGGCAAGAGTGCATTTTTGACGGGCACGTACTGCATCTTGGTTCCGTTTGCGAGCTACGTTCTAAGCGGCGAAAAGCTTACCCGTTACAACTTGGGCGCCGCGTTGCTGTGCCTGGCGGGCATTGGTCTGGTGGCGCTCGATAGCGTCGAGTTCAATGTCGGCGATGTCATCACACTGGGCGGTGCGGTCTTCTTTGCCATCCAGATGGCGGTGACCGCCAAGTATGGCCGCAAGATGGACATCAACGTCATCACGTTTTGGATGTTTGTGGGCAACGGCGTGCTGAGCCTGATCTCCTCGCTGCTATTCGAGACCCAAGCGCCGCTGTCCGTTTGGACGCCGAGCTTTATCAGTGTGATGGCGTTTCTCTCGGTGGGCTGCACATGTGTGGCTCTGCTCATCCAAAACGTCGGCCTGGCGCATGTCCCGGCCTCGACGGGCTCGCTGCTCCTTTCGATGGAGTCGCCTTCGGGTGTGCTGTTCTCGGTGCTGCTGATGGGGGAGGCGCTCACCTCGCGCCTGCTCGCCGGCTTCGCGCTCATCTTTCTTTCGATTATCTTGAGCGAGACGCATTTCGATTTTTTGCGTCGAAAGCCGCGCCCGCAATTGTAAACAATTTGTTGCGCCGCCTCCCGGGGCGGCATTTTTTATGCGTCGCCCTTAAAGTAGTACCTTGCACTTTACGCTATCAAAGTGCTTGCTGCAAAAACGTTACTGGAGGGCATCTATGGCACCAGCACTGTCCGATCTTCAACCGCAATCAGCGCCCAAGGCCACCGCGGCGGCGCAAGCCGCCATTGGCGACAGTCTGGTCAAAGAGGCTCAAACTCTTGCCGATGAGCTTGCCGCATGGCGTCACGATCTGCATCGGACGCCCGAACTTGGTAACGACCTCCCGCAGACCTCTGCGTATATCCAAGCGCGCCTGGCCGAGATGGACATCCCGTTTGCCACGCTCGTCGATGGTTCCTGTGTTGTGGGCCTTGTCGGTGCCGGTGCCACCGCGGCCCAGGGCAATGGCGTCTGCACGGACGAACAGGCCGGAACGGTCATTATGCTGCGTGGCGACATGGATGCCCTGCCCGTTGCCGAAGAGTCGGGCGAGCCTTTCGCCTCTACGAACGGCTGCATGCATGCTTGCGGTCACGATATGCACGCGACGGCCCTGCTTGGTGCGGCGCGCCTGCTCAAGGCCCGCGAGGACGAGCTCGTCGACGCCAATGCCACCGTCAAACTGCTGTTCCAGCCGGGCGAGGAGACCTTCGAGGGCGCCCGCGCTGCCATCGCCGACGGCTTGCTCGAGAACCCGCGCCCTCAGGCGGTCTTTGCCATGCATGTCAACAGCCAGTCGCCGCTTGGCCTGGTGCTCTACGGCAGTCCGGCGCTCTCGGGCGTGTACGGTTTTCGCATCACGCTTCAGGGCAAGGGTGGCCATGGCTCGAGCCCCGAGATCTGCATCGACCCCATCACGGCCGGCGTCCATGTGCACCTGGCGCTCCAGGAGCTTATCTCCCGCGAGGTGCCGGCGGCCAAGGAAGTCGCACTTACCGTTGGTAAGTTTGCTGGCGGCTTGGCGGCCAACGTTATCCCCGACACCTGCGTGCTCGAGGGAACGCTGCGCGGCTTTGATGTTGAGCTTATGGCTCACCTCAAGACCCGCATCGCGGAGGTCGTAAACGGCGTTGCCGCAACATATCGTACGCCGGCGACCATCGAGACGCTTTCGGATGTTCCGCCGCTTGTACTCGACAGCGATATGACTCAGGCGTCGCTTGGCTACGTGGGCGCAGTACTGCCCAAGGCGGCTTTCTTGCCGCTTTTCCATGCCATGGCGAGTGAGGACTTCGCGCTTATCTCGAGTGAGATTCCGAGTGCGTACTTTACCGTGGGCGCGGCCGTAACCGACACGGACGAGCATTTTGCCCAGCACCATCCCAAGGCACGTTTTAACGATGCCGAGCTGCCGCTCGGTGCCGCGGCCTATACCGCCGTCGCTTTGGGCTATATCGCCGACCACCGGTAGCACCCAACCTTGCCTTTCAAGCCTGCGGGCATGGCCGTAAGGCCTATGCCCTTGTCTTTCAAGGCAATCTTGGGCACTACCGGCGCCCGGCGCAGGCTATTCGTTTGTCTAAAAGGAGCAGTATGCCCCAGCAGCGTAAGTTCTTCCCCGGCTGGCTCGTGGTGGCCTCCGGCTTCGTGATCATGGCCACGTGTTACACGATTTTTGTCAATTGCATGAGCCTGTTCCAGCCGCTGATCGTCAGCGACCTGGGTATTTCCCTTGCGCAGTACAACGTCTCCAATGCCATCTCCACCGTGGTGAGTGTCGTGGGTTCGCTCGTTATCGGCCATGTTGCCGATAAGGTGAGTGGCCGCGTATTGGGCTCGCTTACCGTTATCGCTACCTCGGCGGTGCTTGCCGGCATGAGCTTTGTCGGTGAGCTGTGGCAGGTCTACGTGCTCTTTGCCGTCTCGGGCTCCTTTGCGAGCGCCTGGATTGTGTGCCTGGCGTGCTCCGTGGTCATGCTCGTGTTCCTGCTGGCATCCGAGCCCATCGCCGCCAAGCTGCGCGCGAGCGTGGCGGGGGAGTAGACGCTCGTCGCTCTTTTTTGTTCGTCCCGTTCTGTCTGTGGCTGCCCTGGAAGCCGAATGGATGCTCGTACCATCATTCGGTTTCCAGGGCGGCCACGGGCCTACGAAATGATCCGTTTTCCTCCGTTCCCAACAGATCACGTGATCCGAAGGGGACGGAGGAAAACGGATCACAAACAGCGGCGGCGCATCTGGCCGAACGAGTCCCCATACCCTCGTTCGGTCAGACGCGCCGCCGCGTTTTGTTTTTGTGCCGTATAATGACCGTTACCTATGACGCGATACAAAAGAAAGGTGTTTGCCCATGCAGGCACAGAAGGCGGAGGGAACCCGCGACCTTATCGGCGCCGAGATGCGCGCCTGGCAAAAGATGCAACAGATTGCGGCCGGCGTGTTCGAGCCGTTTGGCTTTAAGCCTATCGAGACGCCCGCGATCGAGCAGGTGGACGTGTTTGTCCACGGTATCGGCCAGTCGACCGACGTCGTGCGCAAGGAGATGTTCCGCGTGTTCAGCGGTGCCAACCTGGAGCGCGTCTTTACCGAGGGCACCGACACCAAACTCAAGCCCAAGCAGCGCCTGGCACTTCGCCCCGAGGGCACGGCCGGCGTGGTGCGCGCCGTCGTCGAGAACAATCTGGTGCCCCAGGGCTCCACGCCGTTTAAGGCGTACTACGCCGAGGCCATGTTCCGCGGCGAGCGTCCCCAGAAGGGCCGTCTGCGTCAGTTCCACCAGGTAGGCATCGAGTGGCTCGGCGCTCCCGATCCGGCGGCAGACGCCGAGTGCATCATCATGCTCATGGAGTTCTACAAGCGCCTGGGCTTCGATCTTTCCAAGCTTCGTCTGCTCATCAACTCGATGGGTGACGCCCAGTGCCGTCCGGCTTATCGCGAGCAGGTTAAGCAGTTCATCCTCGATCACGCCGACGAGATGTGCGATGAGTGCCGCGAGCGCGCCGAGCTCAACCCGCTGCGTGCCTTCGACTGCAAGAACGACCACTGCCGCGAGATCATGGCCGAGGCTCCGCTGATGGGTGACAACCTGTGCGATGAGTGCCGCGAGCACTACGAGCAGGTCAAGCGCTATCTGGATGCCGCCGGTATCGAGTATGTCGAGGATCCCACCCTGGTGCGTGGGCTGGACTACTACACTCGTACTGTCTTTGAGGTCGAGGCCCCTGGCGCCGGTGTCGGCTCCATCGGTGGCGGCGGCCGCTATGACGGCCTGGTCGAGCTCGAGGGTGGCAAGCCCACGGCGGGCGTTGGCTTTGCCGTCGGTTTTGAGCGCGCCCTGCTGGCCCTTCAGGCTTTTGGTAACGACTTGGGTGCCGATGAGGCCCCGTGCGTCTATGTCGCCAACGCCGGCAAGGAGCTGCGCCAGAACGTCTTTGCCATTACGCAGGAGCTTCGCGCCGCAGGCATCGTGACCGAGGCCGACTATCAGGGCCGTTCGCTCAAGGCCCAGTTCAAGCAGGCCGATAAGGTAGGCGCCAAGCTCATCTTGGTCCTGGGTGGCGACGAGCTTGCCGCCGGCAAGGTCAAGGTGCGCGACATGCAGAGCCATGACGAGGTTCTCGTCGATCTGGCCAACGTCGTCGAGGCGGTTCGCGAGCGTCTGTAGCGCATGATTTTTGAGCTGCGGACCCGCTAACATGTCCCGCTCGCGACGAGCGATTGTTACGGGGGTGTTTCGCATTTATGCGGAATGCCCCCGTTTGTGTATGCCGTCCACCGAGAAATACGACCATTTAGAGCAAAAACCCTTGCAATGCAGAAAATACTTTTGTGTGGTAAAGCGCAATCAGTGTCGAAAGTATTTCTCAAGCGCCTATAATGAATACCGCATGTTACGTGCATAGAAGGAGGAATGGGAGGAAACGTGGCTGAGAACCTAAGCAACCAGTCTGTACCCGAAGCCGCGGCGCGCGTCGCTGCCGTGGTCAACCGCCTCGTTAACCGAATCGGCTCGAATGCCGAGTCCAGGGAGCGTCTCGCCGAGATCGAGATCCCCGAGGAGCTGCGCGATAATCTGGCGCTGTTCCTGCGCCTGGAACGTCGTGTGCTTAGCGAGTATGATCCCGAGATCGCGGACCTGTTCGACAAGATTTTGACAGCCGAGATTGTGGCCAATGCTGGCAACCCCGGTAGCCGCGCTGCCGACGAGTCCGTTGACGAACAGGGCGTGCCCACTGCCGACGAGCCCACCGCCGTGGCGTTTCGCGAAGTCGTCGATCTGATTGACAGCCTGCCGCTTGATAAGCAGCAGGTCATCGTTCGCGCCTTTACGAGCTTCTTCCACTTGGCAAACCTGTCGGAGGAGAACTACCGTGTGGCGCAGCTGCGCGAGCGCGAGGCCGGCGCATCGACCGATACCGAGGTCGATCCCGCCAACGAACTCACCGTTGCCTATCACCAGTTGGTAAACGAGATGGGCGTCGAGGGTGCCAATGAGCTGCTCGGCAAGCTCGAGTTCCACCCTGTCTTTACCGCGCATCCCACCGAGGCCCGTCGTAAGGCCGTCGAGGGCAAGATTCGCCGTATCTCCAACCTGCTGGAGGAGCGTCCGCGTCTGGGCGGCTCCGACCTGGTGGAGAACGAGCGCCATATGCTGCAGGAGATCGACGCCCTGGTGCGTACGAGCCCCATCGCGCTCAAGAAGCCCACGCCGGTCGAGGAAGCCGATACCATCATCGACATCTTCGATAACACGCTGTTCGACGTCATCCCCGTCATCTATCGTCGCTTTGACGACTGGGTGCTGGGCGACAAGGCCGGTACCGTGCCGCCGCTGTGCCCGGCGTTCTTCCATCCCGGCAGCTGGATCGGTTCCGACCGCGACGGTAACCCCAACGTCACCGCTAAGGTGAGCCGTGAGGTCGCCGCCAAGTACTTCACCCACATGGTGCTCAAGCTCGAGGACAAGTGCCGCCGCATCGGCCGCAACCTCACGCTCGAGGCCACCTACAGTAAGCCTTCTGCCGAGCTCATTAACCTGTGGAACCATCAGGTCGAGATGAGCCCTCGGTACACGGCTCGCGCCGAGCTGATCTCCGAGCACGAGCCGCATCGCGCCGTCATGCTCGTCATGGCCGATCGTCTGAACGCCACCGTGCGCCGCATCACCGACACCATGTACCACAGCGCCGACGAGTTCCTGGATGACCTGCGCGTCGTCCAGCGTTCGCTTGCTGCCTGCGGTGCCGTCCGTGCCGCCTACGGTCCGGTCCAAACCATCATCTGGCAGGTCGAGTCCTTCGGCTTCCATATGGTCGAGATGGAGTTCCGTCAGCACTCCGTGGTGCACGCCCGCGCCCTCAAGGATATCCACGAGAACGGTATCCATGGCGACCTGCAGCCCATGACGCGCGAGGTCATCGACACCTTCCGCGCTATCGGCTCCATCCAAAAGCGCTACGGCAAGAAGATGGCGCATCGCTACATCATCTCGTTCACCAAGAGCGCCCAGCATGTGGCCGACGTCTTTGAGCTGGCCCACCTGTCCTTCGCACACGAGGAGGATGTCCCCGAGCTCGACGTGATCCCGCTGTTCGAGCAGCTCGAGGACCTCGAGGGCTGCGTCGACGTGCTCGACCAGATGCTTACGCTGCCCGTGGTGCAAAAGCGCCTTGCCCAGACCAACCGCCGCATGGAGGTCATGCTGGGCTATTCCGATTCCTCCAAGGATGCCGGTCCTACCACGGCCATGCTCGCGCTGCACTCCGCGCAGGAGCGCATTGCCAAGTGGGCCGAGAAGAACGATATCGACCTGGTGCTCATGCACGGTCGCGGCGGTGCCGTGGGCCGTGGCGGCGGCCCGGCCAACAAGGCCGTGCTGGCGCAGCCCAAGGGTTCGGTCAACTGCTTCTTTAAGCTCACCGAGCAGGGCGAGGTCATCTTCGCCCGTTACGGCAACCGCACGCTGGCTCAGCGTCATGTTGAGTCCGTTGCCGCCGCAACGCTTTTGCAGTCGGCCCCGAGTGTCGAGAAGACCAACACCGAGACCACGCAGAAGTTCTGGGATATGGCCGAGAAGCTCAACGCCGCAAGCCACGAGCGCTATCTTGACCTGCTGAACACCGAGGACTTTACACCGTGGTTCTCGACCGTGACGCCGCTGACCGAGGTCGGTCTGCTGCCGATCGGCTCGCGTCCCGCCAAGCGCGGCCTGGGCGCCAAGTCACTCGACGACCTGCGTACCATTCCGTGGATCTTCAGCTGGAGCCAGGCGCGCATTAACCTGGCCGCTTGGTACGGCCTGGGCACCGCCTGCGAGCAGCTGGGCGATCTTGACCAGCTCAAGGCTGCCTACCAGGAGTGGCCGTTCTTCCGCACCTTTATCGACAACATCGAGATGTCGATTGCTAAGACCGATCAGCGTATCGCCAAGATGTATCTGCACCTGGGCGATCGCCAGGATCTGTCCGAGAAGGTCTTTACCGAGATGCAGCTCACGCGTAAGTGGGTCCTTGCCATCGTCGGTGATGAATGGCCGCTTCAACGTCGTCGCGTGCTCGGCTGCGCCGTCCGCGTGCGTAACCCCTATGTCGACGCTCTGTCCATCGCTCAGGTCCGCGCCCTTCGCGAGGTGCGTATGAACCAGGACGAGATGGCTGAGGAGAAGAAGGCCGAGTACATGAGCCTGATCCTTTCGACTGTGACCGGCGTTTCGGCAGGTTTGCAAAACACGGGGTAATCGATAGCCCTGTAGTCGTCCGGGCCCGCC
>CABQNA010000009.1 GCA_902465425.1 uncultured Collinsella sp. | reverse complement strand
GGCGGCGGTGCCGTCCTCCAGCACATGCTTGGACACCTTGGGGGTCGCCGCCTTGGGCTTGACGGTAACGGCGCTGCCGCCCACCAGGGCCATGATCGGCGCGGTGCCGGCTTCGTTCTGGGAAATGGCGTCGTCGTCGGCGACGATGAGCCAGTAGCCACAGGGCAGCTCGGCCGCCGTGCCCGCGTTGAGGGCCACAAACACGGCGCCAGAGCTCTGGAGGGAACGAGCGAGCTGTGCGCTCAGCGCGCTCGTTAGGTGGGAATCGGTGTTGAGCCACTCGGCAGCTTCCTGCGCGGTGGTCTGGGAATTGGGCATGCCGGCGCTGTGCAGCACAGGCAGTGCGGCGTCGCGCGCGGCGTCGCCTGCCCAGGCAAGGTCGGTGGCGATCTTGGCGTCGCCGTCGCCGTCGACGACGTTGGCGCTAAAGATCTGGTAGGCGTCGTAGCTGCGCGCCACGGTGCCGCTCACCGTGATGGAACCGGTCGAGGTCAGCGCGGCCTGCGCGGATGCGGGGAACACAACCGCGCAGGTGCCGATCAGGAGGGCAAGCAGCGCAAACAAAATCGGGAAGGAGCAAATTTTCTTATTCACGACGCTTACCTCCCTTCGCATTCGCCTTGCGACGAATGTGCATCCAGGCCGCAGCAGCGCAAAGCACCGCCGCGCCGGCAAGGTACGTCAGGGTGACGCCCGACATACCAGAAAGGGGCAAAGAGGTGGAGTAGGTGTTGGTGAAGGTGGGGGTGGACTCGGTGAGGTCGTGGGGCTTGTCGGTGGTCACTGGATTGCCATCACGATCCTGAATCTGCTTGTAGGTCGCAGAGATGTTGATCTTGTGGTTAGAGTCGTCAACCGCATTGACCGTAATCTGATAAACCGACTGGTCGTATGTGTAGTTCGTAAACGGCGTGGTCGGCTGCTGCTCGCGAACGTAATAAGTAAAGGTATTGCTTGCACCGCGGCCCGTGGAGTCGGACGCGAGTTTTTCGAGATCTTTTAGTTCGTACTTAATCTCGTCGAAGCTTAAGGTCTGGGACTTACCAGCGTCGGTCTTGGTCGACTTATTCTGAACGATATTCGTGAACTCTTTGTCGGTCGCAAGCTGAAGCGTAAACTCCTTCATTTCGCCACCCTTAACGACCTTAGTCGCCTTAGGAGTCCAGGAGCCGCTGGAGGTGTACGGAGTGTACTTGTTGGTGAAGGTCTTACCCTTGCCGGAGTCGACAATCGAATAATAGCCCTCAGTAGCATCTCGTTCCACAACAACGTTCTGGGAGTCAGTTTCGCCCTTGGAATGCTCGACCGCGCTCACGTCTTTGATCTCGTAGTTATGGATTTTGAGCACTATGGTCTTGTTCGGATCTTCCCGAGTCGGAACAGACATGAGCGGAGTCTGATGGTCCTCGACCGTCACCACAATCTCGTACACGGCCGGGTCGTACGTGATGTCGGAATCAGTGCCAGCATTTTCAACCAAATAGTATGTAATCGTGTTAGCCGTACCGTTCGCTGCAAACTGCTCACCAAGGTTAAACGTGATGTTGCCGTTTGCATCATTATTTGCAGTTCCTACCTCAGTGCAAACGGCGCGATTGAATGTCCCATTAGCGAAAGGATTATCCGAATCCTTGCGGTAGACCATAAAGGAGAACTCCCCATCTTTGAGGTTGCGGCCGTTCAGCGCCTTGGTCGCCTTCAGCTTAAGGCTCGGGTAGACGTACGTATCCGCAGGCTGACCCAAGTACAGATCGCCATTCGACATGATGCCGCCACCATGGTCCCAGGAATAGTTGCCCGTGATGAAAGTTCCGGCAGCTTCCTGCGCTTTATTCGCTTCATCACTTCCAGCTGTGACACCCGAAGACAGACCGACGCTCCGATAAATCTTCACGCCGCCATTGGCAGGGATATTGATAGCCTCATAGAGTTCATTGTTATCACTGGGTTCTTTGTTATCACTGCGTTCTTTGCTTCCCGAATACTTGGCATCTCCGCCGCCGAGCATCTTGCCGATTACTGCCGCAATCGGATCAGTATGGCCAGCCTTTGCCGCAAGGAAGAAATCGGCATGACCGTTCTTGCGAAACACCTTCGATTTGTATGCATCTCTATCTTCAGTCTTATTATTACCACCACCTGAAAGATGGGGTGAAACGTCATTGCCGGTATTCTTCATTGAGTTGTAAGCATGATTTTTAGTAGGATCGTTAAGATGGCTAGGATGGTCATCGCCATCATGCTCTTTTCCGGCAGACGAATTGCCAAAGATTGCCGTGCCCTCAGTGTTCGTTACCAACGTCTTGCCCGTCGGGCAAACCGCAACGCCACCACCGTAGCCACCGGCTGTATTGCTGCTTATATAGGAGCTATAGACAAATAGCCTACCCGCTTTAGATGCGTCCTCATTACAGCCCTGGACGAAGATGCCGCCTCCGCCCCAGTCAAAGCGAGACATGCAGCAGTTGTTAGTGATGTAGACTCTGCTGCCTGGAGTGCCGTTAATCATCGCGTCAACCTTCTGGCCCACTCGGATGCCGGCACCTTCAGATCGGTAGCTCACGTTAGAGGCAATAATTCCTCCCGTAATGTCGAGCCATGCCATACCTTCTTGATTAAGATTGGTAACGTAAACGCCGCCGCCAGCTTCCTCGGAATAGTTGCCAGTAATCTGGCCACCGAAAATGGTGACATGGGCGCCGTTATTGGCAGCAAGCCCAGCGCCGCCATGACAACCATTGCCATCCGTGCCACAGAATTTAGCCATTCTATTATTCGTGATATGGCCACCAGAAACGGTAACTTTACCGCCTGAAGCCATGATGCCGCCGCCGAGACCGGCACCAGAAGCAAGCGTGCTGTTGCCGGAGATTACGCCACCAGCTATGGTGACCGTGGAACCTTCAGCATACACACCGCCGCCATTAGGAGCACTGTTGCCGGCAATTACACCACCGGTCAAATTAAGGGTCGAAGCGAAGCCTTTCGCGTTGGATACCTTAATGCCCGCGCCCGCGCCCGAGCTAGAAGCGCCACACACGTAGCCGCCGCTCATGTTGACGGTAGAGCCGTTCTCGGCATAGACCAAGCTGCTAACGCTGCTGCCTTGTTTTTGCGTGATCACGCCGCTCACAAGGTTAAACGTGCCACCCTTGCCGTTGTTGTTATACAGATTGATGAGCTTTAGATTTGCGTTGCCGTTGCACGCCACGATGGCGCCCTTAATATCGACGTTATGTCTGACAAGCGTCTCGATTGTCCCTGTACCACTCGGAGTCGATTTGGTCACGTAGTAGGTAAGATTAGACGGAATGCCACCAACGTAATTTAGCTCGACTTTCTTGCCATAATTATTGGGATCCAGCTTCTGCCCCTGATCAGTCAGCTGTTGGACATCGTTGACCGTCTCAGTCACCGGCGCGGAGTCCTTAATTTCGTCCTTAATTGTAAGTGTTACGCCGTTAGCAACATCAAATAACGGCTTGTCGGTGTTCAAGCACTTGATCTTATGACCGTTTAGATTAAGGGTGATATTGATGGGGTTATTGTCAGTTTGTTCAAACTTAATCTCACCGTTGTATTCAATATCATCAACAAGCTCAAAAGTAGCTGAGCCGGTTGCATCGCGAAGTTTCTTGGCAAGAAGCTTCTCACTGAGTTCAGCCCCACTGCTGATTGTATAAGTCGATTTATTTTCTGCAGCAAGTGCGATTGCGCCCTCGCCGTTAGCACTATCATCCGCGGGCTGCGCAGCGCTCTCGGCTCCCGTGTCATCAGACGACGGGGCCGCCCTGAGAGCATCGTCGCCAGCTTCGTCGCCCTCGGTCTCGACACTATTCTGGTTTTCGGTATCCCCGTTGTTGGTGTTTTCTACATCAGTAGACTCACTTGAGGAACCCCCCCCCATCACAGTTCCCTCGGTAGAAGCTGCCTGGGCGTCGTTGGCAATGGCCTGCGAGATCGGGGGCATGACGAGCGACAGTACCAGGCTCAACACGGAGGCTCCGCACAAAACGCCTGCCAGTACACGGCGCGTCGCTTTATTACTCTGCTTAGATTTGTCTGAATTCGCTTTCATCGATGTCTCCTCCCCAAGAGACCGCGATCTTGCTCTTTCACTATCAAACGTATCTGCACAACCTGTAATTGCGCACGTTTAGTAACCCATATTGTAACGATTGTTTGAACATCTGAGCAACAAAACCGACAATTTTGTAGCGAATTCTCAATTCTCTTGACATTTTCTCAGATGTACCTTCGTTTATTCGCTATCTATTTTTTGTTTCTACTGGTAATTTAGTTGCCTATCATTTTTTAATGGCATTAGATTAATTTGCACAACATTTTGCTCAAGAGCAAGCATCCTGTGAACAGTCGAAAGCGACCATGAGCGGTAGGACATTTACCGAGAGGAATATCCTACCAAACTGATGAGAATATCTTAAACCCATCGGTGGTTTGAAGCATGGTGTTCAGACAACAATATTTGAATTTTCCCACAGATTTTAGGTATCAATTCGCCCAAATCGCCTGAGGCCACCGCAAAAGAGCCTGCCCCCTTCTGCGGTGGTTCTCCCCCAGCGCTACAGCAGATGCTCCTCGATAAAGATCGCGATGCCGTCTTTGTCGTTGCTGGCGGTTACAAAATCGGCGGCGGCACGGGTGGCGTCGCTGCCGTTTGCCATGGCCACGCCCACACCGGCGTCAGCCACCATGCAGGTGTCGTTGTCCGCATCGCCAAACACGCAAATGTTCTGGAGCTCAATGTCGTTGAGCTCTGCCACGCGCACAAGGCCGCGCGTCTTGGACACGCGCGGATCCATGAACTCGTAGAGCCACTGCGTGGTTTGCAGAGCCGCCGCCTTACCATTGTTATCGGCAAACGTCGACGCCCGCTCGATGACCTGCGGCATTACCTCGGGCGCCATGGTAAACATCACCTTGGGCTGCGGCTCGCGCAAGAACTCGGCAAAATCGACCACCTGGTAGGGCACGCCGTCGACGCGCGACAGGTGCTCGACGCACGCGTTGCTCTCGGGCACGTAGAACACGCCGTCTCGGGGGCAGACGGGCGTTGCCGGAAGGTCCGTCATGCGCTTGCAGATACGCGCGATGGTCTCGCCCGGCAGCGGATAGCTCAGCTCGTTGATGTCGTGCGCGCGGTCGATGACCTCAGCGCCACCGCAGCCCACGAGCACGTCCACCAGGCCTTCGATGCCCCAGAGCTCGTACATGGCCTCGGTCGCGTGGGCGTCGCGCCCGGTGCACAGGCCAAAGAGCACACCGCGCTCGCGCAGGGCGCGGATCGCCGCCACGGTGCGCGGGGACACCGTGTGCTGGCTCGTGAGCAGCGTGCCGTCGATATCGCAGAACACGGCTTTGATGTGGCTGAAGGTGGCGTCCATGGGGGCCTTTCTGGGTTGTGCGGCGGTGTGGGGTGTGGTCGTGAGCGGCGTACATGGTATACCAAGGCGCAGGGGCGACCTGTCAAAGCAAAAACCACCACAAAGGTGCCTGGCCCCTCTGTGGTGGCCGGACCCGAAGGGTGGCCTGGCCCGGGGCGCAAACCATCACAACATTCGATGTTTTTCGGCAAAATCGCGATTTTCATCGAATGTTGTGATGGTTTTACTGCCTTGCGGCACGATCCAAATGCCGGCGTCCAAACAGCAGCAGCGCCGCGGGAACCGCCGTCACGACCATGCCTGCCCCCACGAGTGTCCGTTGTACGCCAAATGTTGCCGCCAGCCACGGTGCAACCGCCAGAGGGGCCACGCCGGCGAACATGTTGCCAAAGCCCATGACCGAGTTGACGCGACCGAGCTGCTCGAGCGGAGCCGTCGTTTGCACGATGGTGTTGTGGAGCGGGTTGACGACACCCCAAGCTATGCCCAGGGCGACCTGGCCGACAAAGGCCACACCCACGTACGGTGTCCCCACATAGAGCAGGCTTCCCAGACCCACAGACATAAGCGCCACGAGCAGCGTTTTAAGGTTGACCAGGTGCGGCGGCAAGCGGAGCGCGACCACGGCGCCCAGCACCGCGCCCACGCCCGAGGCCGACGAGAGCCAGCCCATCCACTCAACGCCGACGCGTAGGACATCGCGATAGAAAAACGACTCGAGCGGATCGAAGGCCCCGTAGCCAAAGTTCGAAAGAAAAATGATGCAGAAAAGTAGCGCGAGGACGCTGTTGGTGAAGACTGTCTTGATGCTGGCTGCGAAGGTGGCGCGGGTGGATGTGCTGGGGTTGGAGCTTTGTCCCGCACGCCCCCCTTCCTCTGCCGAATCGGCATCCGCATCTCCGGCGACATGGCTGGTCTGCGGCCTAAAGCCCCAACCGGCGACGAGCGCCAGTGCGGTAAAGAGCATCATGAGCACGAACACCGCGCGCGACGGCGCAGCCGCCGCGACAAAGCCGCCCAGCGTGGGGCCAACGATGATACTCACGTTTGAGAGCATGGCGATGGCGGAGTTGATGTCTTTGAGCTCAACGGGGTCGTCGGTGAGATACGCCGGATAGGACGTGGCGATGGGCTGGGCGAATCCCATCACAAAGCCCAGGAGCACCGCGCCGAGCAGGACGATGCCGGTCGCGCTGCCAAAAACGAGAATCGCCGCGCCGGTTGCCAGCGTGCCAACGATACTCGCCCGGAAATGGCGGCGCGGACCCCAGGCGTCGAGCGCCGCGCCACCCGCAAAGGATCCCATGATCACGAATACATTCATAAACAGGACGGCCAGCGATGTCGCGACGACCGAAGCGCCGTCCGCATAGGTGAGCGTCCCGATGACGCCGATAAAGTAGCTGGTCTGGAAGCCGGTGTAGATGAGAAAGCGCATCGCCACCAGGCGCTTGGCCTGCATGGACAGCGATGATTGAGGCTTTGAGAAAAGAGAGGCGAGCATGGAGACTCCTTGTTTCATACGAATACGGGCGGTGGGCATTCGCCACCGTCTGTCAAATCAATCTATTCACAAGAAACACTAAGGACGCATCAAGCCCCTTCTCTCCGTTTTTCGCCCGTCATGAACTACTTGGTAGATTGTAAGGCATGCCCCACACATCTACCAAAGCAAAATCCACCACAAAGGAGCCTGGCCCCTTTGTGGTGGATATGACGTTTGCCAAGATAAAACCTGCCAAAATAAACCTGTCCCTTTTGGCAGGTTTTAGGCCAGGTGATCTTGGATCAGGTCACAGATGGCTCGGGCGTCGTTGATGTTGATGGCTCGGGTCGCAAAGCCGGCGTCGAAGGCCTGACGCGCCAGGGCTTCGTTGCAGGCAAGGGCCAGCGTGTGACCGTCGACCAGGTCGAGCGAGCTCTTGCCGCGCAGACGGTCGACACCGGAGCGCGCGACCACGATGTTGTCGAAGCCCTCGGTCTTGTAACCCTCGATGATCACCACGTCGACATCGTTGTAGCGCGACAGCAGCTCGCGCGCGGGCATCTCGTCCTCCTCGCGCGTGTCGGCATACTCCGCCCAACGCGTGGCGCAGATGAGGCCCACGTGCTTGGATCCGGCCTGGTGATGGCGCCAGGTATCCTTAGCGGGCACATCGATATCAAAGCCGTGATGCCCGTGATGCTTGAGCGAACCCACGCGCAGGCCGCGGCGGGTGAGCTCGGCAATGACCTTCTCGACGAGCGTGGTCTTGCCCGAGTTTTGGTAGCCGATAAACGCGATCGCGGGGACAGCCGGAGTAGGAGCTGCGGGCGCGACGGCGACGGGTGCGCTCGCGGGCGCGGCACCGTCAGCGGCCACAGCTTCGACAGCAGCAGCCTGACGCTCTGCACGATCCCACACGCCCGAGCGGCCGCCCTCCTTGTGCAGCAGGCGCACGTCGACGATCTCCATGCCGCGATCGACGGCCTTGCACATGTCGTAGATGGTCAGACACGCGGCACTCGCGCCGGTCAGGGCCTCCATCTCGATACCCGTCTTGCCCGTCACGCCGGCCGTAACCAGTACGTGAAAGCCAACCTGCCCGTCCGCGCGCGCCGGCGCCCAGCCCTCGGGCACGCCCTCGACAGGCGTCCCCGCTGGAGCGATGGGCGCAATGTCGCACTTGCTCTTGGTAATGAGCAGCGGATGGCACATGGGAATGATGTCGCTCGTGCGCTTGATGGCCATAATGCCCGCCACGCGCGCGCAGGCAAGCACGTCGCCCTTCTTGGCGCGGTCCTGCAGCACCATGGCCTGCGTCTCGGGATGCATAAGGATGGTGCCCTCGGCGATGGCGATGCGATGGGTCTCGGCCTTGTCGGACACGTCGACCATGCGTACCTCGCCCTTGGCGTCCACATGCGTCAGCTCGTCGCGACGGGCGTCGCGGGCGGGCTCGACAGCAGTGTTGGCAGTCGGCTGCGCGGCTGCGACGGCGTCGCCGTCAGTAGCCGTGGCTTTGTGGGCAGACATCGCGGCCCTGCGAGCGGCCTTGGTGGCATCGGCGTACCTGCTCTTGGCCATATGATCATCCTCCGATTTGGGACATAAATCGTTGCGTGCCCTCAATTATCGCGTGTTCCTGCGGTTTGTGGGCCACGGCATCGCGCCAAATCGAAAGTACCTGCATATCATCACCACGGCGCAGCACCTCACGCACCGAATACTCGGCATCGCTGAACAGGCACGGACGCACGTTGCCATCGGCCGTCAGGCGCAGACGGTTGCAGCTCGCGCAAAAATGGTTGGACATGGCACTAATAAAGCCGACCGTACCCGCCGCGCCCGGAAAGTGCCAATAGCGCGCAGGGCCCGCGCCGGCAGGAGCGTCGTTGATGTCGAGCGGCTCGAGCTCGCCCAGTCCCGCCGCGGTGCCCCCGGCATTGATGCGCGCCCGCAGCTCATCGCTCGGCACGGTATCGCTCGCGTCCCACAGCTCGGGATTGAGCGCGGGCGCATGCGGGTCCACAGTGCAATGCGAGCTCGTGCGCTCGTCGCCGATGGGCATGTATTCGATAAAGCGCAGGTGGATGGGGCGGTCGACGGTCAGCCGTGCGAGGGCCGCCACATCTTGGTTGAGTCGGCGCACCACAACGCAGTTGACCTTAACAGGCTCAAAGCCCCAAGCCAGCGCTGCATCGATGCCCGCCATGGTCTGCTCGAGCCGACCTAGGCGCGTGATCTTTCCAAAGAGCGTAGGGTCGAGCGTGTCGAGCGAGATGTTGACGCGGTTAAGACCAGCATCTTTGAGCTGTGGCGCCAGCTTGGGCAGCAGAGCGCCATTGGTGGTAAGCGAGATGTCCTCGATCTGCGGAATCGCGCGGATGTCGCGAATGAGCGGAATGACCAGCGGCTCGCCGCCCGTCAGGCGCACGCGGCGAATGCCCTCCCCCGCCACCAAGCGCACGAAGCGGGCGATTTCCTCGGCGCTAAGAAGCTCATCGTGCGCGCGGGGTGCCACGCCATCGGCCGGCATGCAGTAAATGCAGCGGAAATTGCACTTGTCGGTAACGGCAATGCGCAGGTAGTTGATATCGCGACCAAAGCCGTCATGTTGCACATGCCCGTCCACGCAGCCCTCCCCTCACGCGGCGTTTTATTCTTCGGAAAACATAATACCCCACGAGAGAATCACGCCGACACCCGTACGACAGGACAGGTCGCTTCGAGCAAAACGGACTTTCCAAGCCCATCCTCAGCACAGACCATCACAACATTCGATGCTTTTCCCGTTTTTGGCGAAAAACGTCGAATGTTGTGATGGTTTGCCTGCCCACGGCACCCCGCGGAAGGACCAAAGCGTCCCTAAAGGCTGCCGTCCCAATGCCGAATCACGAATTCTCGCAGGTCGTTCTGCCGCTTTTGGAACGCTTCGCTTCGGTCGCACTTAAGGCCCATAGCGAGCGCGATGGCGTTCATCGCCCGATGCAATTGCAGCTGGTGGGCAAACTGAGTCCCGGTGAGGACAATCATCCTAAAGCCCAGCGCGCTCAGCACGGTCATACGCTCCGCATCCGACGCGCTGCGCTGTTTATCAAGATGGTCCGAGCCGTTGTATTCAATCCCCGTACCACTCGCTGGCGCATATACGTCGATCTCGAAATACCCGGCCTTAGCGAGATATTTGAACTCGTTGGGAACATCGACCCGATGGTTGAGCTCAATCTTGGCGTATCCCAGCCCTCCCTGGGAACGTTTTGCTACGACCATGATAGCGGTGGCCGTCTCCATGGGCGACCGCGCGCCATCGTGCACGCGCTTGAGCACGGCGGCCGCGCGTATAGCCCCCTGACGAGATCGATTCTCATCGCAATAAGCAATCAAGTCGGCAACGGTATACCTCTGCCCCATCTCGATATAATCGCCTGTCGACAGATGATTCAAATGGTATCGGGCGCAGATTTCGTAGCCGTATTCCAGCTGTTCGGGCTCGCTCATCCACGAACCCGCTTGGACAAAGCACATGGCCTCATCAACCACCAGAAGGCCCTCTGCCACCTCGATAAGATGGCCTGGAGGTACCGGCGCCCCAAACACGTGACACCTAAATCCAGCCGGCGTCGAGCGCTCAAAATCGAAGTTGACGAGCGTATCGATATGATCGAGCTCTTCTCGTGGAATACCGATCGAGACCAGATAGTCGGTAACGATCCCAACTGCCGTTGAAGCCCTCAGCCCCTTGGCATCGAGCCCCAATTTGGGCAGGCTCGCAGTCGGCTCCGCCTCGTTAGCAAGCGAGTCCTCATCGTATAGGCTGCTTGCTCGCGAGAGCGGCTCGGACGGGCGCGCCACGTTGTGGTACAGCCAGGCAGTCTTATGGGACAGGACGATCGGCAGGTCCATGAGCCCTCCAATGGAGTCGGATAACCAACCTTATTCCCCTGCCCACGGGTCCGCACACCTTCGTGCGCAAGAAAGCGATTCCACCCGGTCGAGTGGTAGAAAAACCATCACAACATTCGATGCTTTTCCCGATTTTGGCAAAAAACGTCGAATGTTGTGATGGTTTGAGGCGAGGTGAGGGGCACGGAGGGCCGAAGCATCGTACTTTGCAGGGCGCGTGCCCGTATTCAATTGGAAATGACCGCGCTCGGAGCGTGACTTTTTCGCCCCACTGCCGACACAAACCTTGACTCTACAATCGTTATAGGGTTTTCACTACACTGGTAGCTAAACGAACCAAGCCAGAAAGCCCCGCCCATGGAACACGACCTCACACGCGGCAATGTCCTTAAGACCATCGCGGTCTTTGCCCTGCCCTATATGCTCTCGTACTTTTTGCAGATGCTCTACGGCATGGCCGACCTGTACATGATGGGGCAGTTTAGCGGTGCCGCCGGCATCACCGCCGTGGGCAATGGCGCGCAGACGCTCTATATCATTACCGTGACGCTCGTGGGCCTGGCCATGGGAACGACGGTCATCGTCGGCCATGCCGTGGGCTCGCGCCGCTTCGACCGCGCCGAGACCGCCATCGGCAATACCATCACGCTGTTTATGGGCGTCTCGGTGGTACTGGCCGTCATCTTGTTTGCACTATGCCCGCAAGTTGTGGCGCTCATTGGCACGCCGCCCGAGGCGGTCGAAGGCACCGCCGCCTACCTGCGTATCTGCTTTGTCGGCATTCCGTTTATCGCCGCGTACAACATCCTCTCGGCCATCTTTCGCGGCCTGGGCGATTCGCGCTCGCCCATGTACGTGATCGGCGTGGCATGCATCATTAACATCGCGCTCGATTTTCTGTTTATCGGCCACATGGGGCTCGGCCCCGTGGGTGCGGCGCTCGGCACGGTAACCGCCCAGACGGCCAGCGTTGCCCTCGCGCTCGTGTGGCTTAAGAGCCGTCGCACGAACATCCACGTTAAGCGCAGCGACCTGCGCCCCCAGCCCGAGGTGCTCGGCAGTATCCTTAAGATCGGCGTGCCCGTGGCCGTGCAGGACGGCTGCATCCAGGTGGCGTTTATGTTTATCACCGTCATCGCCAACCATCGCGGCCTGGTCGATGCCGCTGCCGTGGGCCTGGTCGAGAAGATGATCAGCTTTTTGTTCATTGTGCCGAGTTCCATGGGTGCCACCGTCAGCGCGCTCACGGCGCAAAACGCCGGCGCGGGCAAGGGCGATCGTGCACGTCAGGTGCTCAAAGATGCCATGACAATCTCGGTAGTGTATGGCTGCCTGATCACAGCGCTGATGTGGCTGGTGGCACCGGCGTTTATCGGCTTTTTTGCCAAGGACGCCGCGGTGGTCGCCGCCGGCACCGGCTATATGCGCAGCTACATTTTCGATGCTATCTTTGCCGGCATCCACATTTGTTTTAGCGGCTTTTTCGCTGCGTATGGCAAGAGCTACATCGGCTTTGCGCACAACGTGCTAGCCGTGGCGCTCATTCGCGTGCCGGGCGCGTGGCTGCTGTCGAACGCCTATTCCGATACGTTATTTCCCATGGGTATCGCCTCGCCGTGCGGATCGATTTTGTCGGCGGTCATCTGTGTTGTCGCGTTTACCGTGCTCAACCGACGCGGGGCTTTTGACAAGTTGGTAGCGTAGCGGGGCAACGCAGGCCTGGCATCCCTCCCCGACTCCATTGAAAGGAGCGGTCCTGTGACCGACATGCCAAGTGAACATACCGAGGGCCTGCTCCGCATTGGCGAGGTGGCGCGCCTGTTTAACCTGAGCGTGGGGACGCTACGTCATTACGAGCAGATGGGCTTGCTGGACCCGGCGCACATCGATCCGGCGAGTGGGTACCGCTACTACGGATCGCGGCAGCTCTCCACTCTCAACACCATCAGTCACCTGCGTGTTCTCGACTTGCCGCTCGCGCAAATCCGTGAGTTTGTGACCACGCGCGATGTGGACCTTATGCAGCGGCAGCTGGCTCAGCAGCAGGAGCTCATCGAGCGCAAGCGCCGCGAGCTGGAGCGTGTGTCGCGCAAGATCGATAGCCGGCTTGCGCTGCTGCACGATGCCTTGAACACCGAGCTCGATACCATTTGCACAATCGATGCGCCCGAGCTTCGCTGCGCCGTATTGCGCGAACGTGTCAAGCCTACCGACGCCTATGCGCTGGAGTGGCAGATTCGTCAGTTGCAGAAGGGCCAGCACGAGACCTTTGTCTTTCTGGGCAACTTAGGCGTCGGGATTAGCGCCGAGCGCCTCGCAGCCGGCGACTTTGATGGCTACGACGAGGTCTTTCTGCTGCTGGATGACACGGACGATTACCTGGGCGATGTCGAAGTACGTCCCGCCGCGCGGTGTCTGACGGTCAGCTTCCGCGGCACGCACGGTCAGGCGGCCCCGCGCTATGAGCGCTTACTCGATTACATGCACGAGCGCGACCTGTCCCCCGCCGGTCCCTCGCGCGAAATCGCCCTCATCGACGACATCATCAGCGACGACCCGGGAGCGTATGTGACGAGGATCGCGATACCGGTCCGCTAATCACTACCATTTATCGAGCAATTCCATCCATTTACCTTAATCCGAATTAGATTGTATTTTGTAGCAAATAAAATGACAGCATATTGCCCCCCATAGGCAGGAGACATTATGCCCAGAGTTCAATCACGTCGCTCGTTTCTTCTCGGCCTAGCCTCGATCATCGGCTTATCCGCGTCACGCCCAACAAGAGTATTCGCTGCCGACTCAAACTCATCCGTCGCTTTTACTTCAGACCTAGCACAAGACTACGCGCTTTCCCTGTTGCCCATCGTCGACGGATCCGCGAACTTAGAGATCGAGCAAATCGTTCCCGTATGCCAACAAATCGGCCTTATCTGTGGCTATGAAATCAGTGTCACAAGGGAAGGAAGCCCTTACGGTTATTTAATACTTGACGCATCATATCCTGGGCTTCTGAAGGAGATAACCCTCGGCGATACCATTCTTCCGATTTCAGCTTCTCTATCAAACGCCATTTCAACTTATTCCGGCCAACAGGCCACAAACCCAACCGTACTAATTTCGTACAACGATATTGAATATGGAACTTTGGTGCCAGGAACTAGAGACTGTGTAACCAACTATAACAATATACGGTCTGTCCCGATTGTCACCAAAAAGGGTATAGCACCTCAAAGCAATAACCCAACTTCATGGGATGCAGTCATTATCAATGAAGATGACTTGATGTTGCATTTCCAAATAGACGATTTAAACGGAATACCGTTCCGAGGAGTCTCGGAATCATTAGTTGAAGCCCGCACTAATAAGTATGCATGCGTCGTTTCTGCCTTGTACGCTGTATCAATGCATTACGGTCTCACCAGTTCAAACGCTAATCAATTTAATCCCGATTATTATAAAGAAATATGGAACGTCACTGGCACAACAACGTATAAGACCAATGATCAGGGCGTCGAGTACGGAAGCACGATCATCCCAGATGGAATTGTTCCGTTTAAAAGTCTTGCCGCTCAAAAGGGTAGAGCACTTAATACTCAATTTTTCGGTTATCAGCCTCAATTCGCTCAGTACAGAGCAACTATCGATCAAGGGAATATCGGCTTGTATCATATGTGGATCAACAGCCGGAACAGTGAAGGATCCGTCGAGCTATCAGGTCATACGGTCACGGTAACTGGCTATTTTACTGGGCATAATGGAAGCTCTGGCATCGAACTGCAGTGGCTCGAAGTATTCGACGGATGGAACACTTATCCCCGAGCGATTAACTATGCAACGCCCAATATGGTCAAATTGAACGGAACAGTCTTTTGGTAGACCGGATGGCACCATCAAAATGCTATGGCACCACGGCCTTTGCCCTGGTTACGATATTGGTGATTTTCGCTATGTTTGCATCCGTTTCTTCATGCACAGATAGAGCCCGCTATAGCGGAGGAGATGATTACCTTGTCTTTGGAGCCGGCAGCGTTCATTCTATTGAGGGAACGGAACTCGTAATCCAAACAGACAACAGTCCCCGCTACACCGACGCTGGAAAGCAAACCCGGATTACATTCCCCTCATCTGGCCGAATCAAAGACAAGCTTTCCCAAATCAAAGTTGGGACAAGAGTTTCCTACTCACGCTTTGAGTCGGTAGACGCATCTGGATCATACGAGGGAAACGATATCGAAATTGAACAGGCAAACACTATAAGGAGATGTTGAGGAACTGAGCCTCTGCGCAGTTCCTCAACAAATCATTATGCCTCCGGCACCTGACCAGTAGCTAAGATCTGCTCGAGTGCGTCCTCATCCAACACGGGCACGCCCAGCTGCTCGGCCTTGGTGAGCTTGGAGCCCGCTTTGGGGCCGGCGACCAGATAGCTCGTCTTCTTTGACACACTGCCCGAAACCTTGGCGCCGAGCACCTTGAGCGCCGCGCCTGCCTCGTCGCGCGTGCGGTTGACGAGCGTGCCGGTGAGCACGAAGGTCAGACCCGCGAGCGGCTGTGCGTCGGCGAGCTCGCCTGCCACGCCAGCGTCGGCTGCGGCTTGCGCATGAGCGGCGCCCAAGTCGACCTCGAGAGACAGGCCCGCTTGGCGCAGACGCTCCAGCACGGCAAGATTTTCGGGCACGGCCAGGAACTGCTTGACACTCGCCGCAATCTTGGGGCCAATGCCCTCGCACTCGGCAATATCCTCTTCGCTCGCCAAGATGAGCTTGTCAATCGACAGGAATCGCTCGGCGATGACCTCGCCCACGCTCTTGCCCACGTGGCGGATGCCCAGGGCAAACAGCACGCGACCGAGCGGCTGGCTCTTGGACTTGTTGAGCTCGGCGACGATCTTTTCGGCCGTCTTGAGGCCTACCGGAATGGGGTCACCCTTCTTGACGCCCTTTTTGCTGTTGGAGCTGGCGTACACGCGGCCCGTGTCCAGGCCGGCGATGTCGTCGACCGTGAGCTGGTAGAAGTCTGCGACATCGTGGATCAGCCCGGCGGCGATCATCTTGTCGACGATCTCGTCGCCTAGGCCGTCGACGTCCATGCAGCCGCGGCTCACCCAGTGAAGCAGGCGCTCCTTGAGCTGCGCGGGGCAGTCGATGGAGACGCAACGGTAGGCCACCTCGCCATCCTCGTGGACCACGGGGCTGCCGCACACGGGGCAGACCTCGGGCATCTGCCAGTCGACCGAATCGGCCGGGCGCTTGTCGAGCACCGGGCCCACGACCTCGGGGATTACGTCGCCTGCCTTGTGCACGATGATAGTGTCGCCCTCGCGCACGTTTTTTCGGCGGATCTCGTCGATGTTGTGCAGCGTGGCGCGCGCGATGGTGGAGCCGGCGACCGTCACCGGGTCGAACTCGGCGACCGGCGTGAGCACACCGGTGCGGCCCACCTGGATGCGAATTTCGCGCAGGACGGTCTGCTTTTCCTCGGGCGGGAACTTAAAGGCAATGGCCCAGCGCGGCGCGCGGGCGGTAAAACCCAGGTCGAGCTGCTGTTGAAAGCTGTCAACCTTTACGACCACGCCGTCGATGTCGTAGTCCAGGTCACCGCGATGTTCGAGCGCCTGGGCGCAGAACTCGTGAACCTCGGCCGGCGTGGCGCAGCGTGCCACATTGGGGTTGACGCTAAAACCGGCGCTGCGCAGCCAGTCAAGAAACTCGCGCTGGCTGTGGACGTGCAGCGGGTCGGTATCGGCGATGGCATAGATAAAGGTGGCAAGATCGCGGCGCGCCGTGATCTTGGGATCTTTTTGGCGCAGGCTGCCGGCGGCGGCGTTGCGCGGGTTGGCGAAGGGGTCGCGTCCCTCGGCATCGGCCTCTTCATTCAGGCGGACAAAGCTACCCTTGGGCATATAGACCTCGCCGCGTACCTCGATGGTGCGCTCGCGGTCGGCGCCCATGTGGGCGAGCGCCGGCTCGGACAGGTGCATGGGCACATCCTTGATGGTACGCACATTGAGCGATACGTCCTCGCCCGTGGTGCCATCGCCGCGCGTGGCCGCGCGCACGAAGGTGCCGTTTTGGTAGGTAAGCGCCACGCCCAGACCGTCAATCTTAAGCTCGCAGGTATAGGTGACGTTACCGGCACCGAGCGCATCCTCGGTTCGTTGGAGCCACGCGTCGAGCTCGTCCAGATCCATGGCATCGTCCATGGAATACATGCGTGCCATGTGCGTGACCGGCGTAAACTGCTCGCTCACGTAGCCGCCCACGCGCTGGGTATAGCTGTCGGGCGTCACCAGGTCGGGGTAGGTGGCCTCGATTTCCTGCAGCTCAACGAGCATTTTGTCAAAGGCGGTGTCCGTGATCTCGGGCGCATCGAGCATGTAGTAGCGATAGGCGTGGTAATCGAGCTCGTGGCGCAGCTCGGCCGCACGCGCTGCCGCCTGGGCATGGGCGTCGGTCGGCGCGGCGGCATCCGCACTCGCGGGCGTTTCGGTATCGATGTCCACACCGTCACCAAACAGGCTCGATTGCTCCATAGCGGCACTCCTTCGCTCGATTTCAAACGGATACTAGGGTACCACCGGTCGCAATGAGGCCGAATCGCCCTTTCAAACCGCACCGAATCGGCAGCCGACGGACCGGGGTGGACAACTAGTTCAGATACGTATAATTCTGCGAGCCTGGTCGTGTTCAGACGTCGTCATTCCAGCCAATTTGGCCGCCCCGGGGGCTGCACGACCGACTCGTTCCTCCTTCTAGACTCCCATCCGAACCCCTTCCCCATCCCAAAACAGCTCAAAACGCATGCTGAACCGCCTCGGGTTTATACGCATCTGAACTAACTGTCTAGGCTCACCCAGAATCGAGCAACTTCATATGCTCCTTTTTAACTCAATTTATCGCAGTTAATATTTTATATTGTGTTTACAATATATTTTGGTATTATCAACGTGAGGTGATTGAAATGAAGAATCAGTCCAAACGTTTCCTAACCATCCTCGTCCCCCTTGTCCTTATAGCAGCCGCTTTGCTCGGCTTTTTCTGGAAGGACATTCCCTTTTCGAAGGACCTTTCCTTGCGGGGCGAAGTCGTTGCTGTGTATCACCCTTCCGCCAGCGGGGCAAGCGAAGGTCGCTTCGTTATCGCAAGCGAACAATTCCAATCCGCACCGCTGCACCTCAACTTCAAAATCGATTCAACCATCCCCATTAAGGATCAGGATGGTAAGAAGGCAGAAGTCGGAGCCATCAAAGAAGGTGTCTACGTTGACGTAACCTGCACCGTCAACACCAGCAGCGATCCCGATCCCACAAAGCTGCCCGCCCTCATAACGCCAACAGCCATCATGATTGCGCAAAAGGAATAGCTCGATGTCAGAAAGGAGTTTAAAAAATAATCACCTGATAGTTAGGAGCCAATGATGAAAAAGGTTGCTTATTTACTCGCCGTCTGCCTTGTTGGGTTATCGTGCATGACCGCGCAGCCCGCCTTCGCAGCAGAAACCCATTCCTCTATCATTTCACCAGTTGCCGAAAGTCGCTCAATCTACACCGCCGAAACCACCCTCGCCTATTCGAACGGCGTCAGGCTCCATGTTACTTACACTGTTAACGATACCTATGGAACGATAACAGGCATCAAATCCATAAAGAACTGGACCTCCAATTCTCGAGTAAGCAACATCAGCTGGACTTATAGATACGGGCTCAGCAACGGAAGCGTCGTCGTAACTGTTACTTACTATTACAACGGCAGTTGGCATTCTGAAGCAAGAACCATCTATGCTTAGGATTTTTTGGCTGCGGCATTGCCGCAGCCTTTTTGGGGTTAATTATGGAAAGCTCAGATAAACGATGCTTTTTTAGCAATGTGATGTTGCTCGCCACTTTGTCTGTCGCAGCAATCATGGCGGCCTTCTCAGCGTTCAGCGTTGCCAACGAGGCGCGGGAGGTGCTCTTTGCACCCACTCCCTTCTATATTAACGGTGAGTCCATTCCGAGCGCCGTCCTTACCGCACTTGCCATCCGCGATGTTCTGGCCCTGGCGCTCTCAATTGCATGCCTGATTGTCTACTTGAACTTCTGCTTTGACGTCGTCAGCACTCAGTCGATATTCACGCGAAAACAATGCCGGCGTTTTCTGGTTGTTGGGCTTCTGCTGCTCATTTCTTCAATTGTCTCGATTACCTTCGATAACCTGTGTGCCGTCCAGCTCCCCAACGACGTCAGTATTACCGCAATTGGTATCTTTGGTTTTAACGCTTGGACACTGGTTCTCGCTTTGTTTGCGCTATCCCTTTCGGCTATCTTTGAGTACGGGCGACTCTTGCAGTCGGACGTTGACGCCATTATTTAGAAGGAGGGCAGCATGCCAATCGTCATGAGACTCGATCGCGTCATGGCGGATCGCAAAATGTCCTCTCAAGAACTTGCCGACATTATCGGCATCTCGCCCGTTAACGTTTCGCGCATTAAAACGGGGCGGCTCAAGGGCATTCGCTTTTCGACGTTGACCGCGATGTGCGAGGCACTTCACTGCAAACCTGGCGACATCATTGACTGGATGTCAGACGAAGAGTACATCGAGGCATTTGGAAGCCTTCCCAGCGACGAAGACTAACCAAAATGATCCGTTTTCCTCCGTCCCCAACGGATCAATGAGAAAAGAGGGGCTGTCCCACGTTGATGGGACAGCCCCTCTGGCTTCGATATGTGCGATACGACTCGCTAGTAACCCTGGCCGTAGCCCTGGCCCTGCTGGCCCAACAGCTCCTCCAGGTACTGGCGCAGCTGCTCGTCGGTAATACCGCCGTTGCCGGTGTCAGTCGCACTGTCGTCCTGTTGCTGGTTCTGCAGCTCCTCGTCGGAGCCCAGCTCAACGGTGACCTTCTTCTCGTCCTTGCCGCGCATGAGCGTGATCTCGACCTTCTCGCCCACCTCGTGGCTGCGCAGCGCGATGATCAGGCCGTCAGCGCTCGTAATCTCGTCATCGCCCAGCTTGGTAATGACGTCGCCCTCCTGAATGCCGGCCTTGGCGGCGGGACCGTCCTCAACGACGCTTGCCACATACGCGCCGCTATCGGTGCTCAGCTTGTTAGTGCGGGCTTTGAGCGCATTGACACTCGAAAGCGTGGCGCCCAGGTACGGATGCACCGGCGTCTTGCCGTCGATAATCTGATCGGCGATGTTCTTGGCGTAGTTGACGGGAATGGCAAAGCCTACGCCCGAGCTGGAGCCCGAGTAGCTCTCGATGAGCGAGTTGATACCCACGAGCTCGCCGTTGTCGTTGACAAGCGCGCCGCCGGAGTTGCCCGGGTTGATGGCGGCATCGGTCTGGATCATGTTGGCGTAGATGGTGTTGCCGCTGGTAGAGCTCATGGCCGTGGAGCGATACAGCGCCGACACAATACCCGTGGAGACAGACTGCTCGTTGCCGAACGGCGAACCGATCGCCATGACCCACTCGCCCACGTTGAGCTTGGAGGAATCACCAATCTCGATCGGCGTGAGCTTGGAGGCATCGGCATCCTTGAGCTTGATGACAGCCAGATCGCTCGAGGCATCGTTGCCCACGAACTCGGCCTCGTACGTGGTGCCGTCGTCCATGGTAACCACGTACTGGTCGTAACCATCGACCACATGGTTGTTGGTGAGGATGTGGCCCTCGGTATCGAGCACCACGCCCGAACCGACGCTGCCCGAGCCGTCCGACTCGTCGGCAGACTGCGAAAGCGTATTGTCCTGGCTACCGCTCGAAGTGGCAGTGATGGAAACGACGGAGGGCAAGGCCTTGGCAGAGACGGCCTCGGCCAGCGTGGTGTCCTCGGAGTCGATG
>CABQNA010000008.1 GCA_902465425.1 uncultured Collinsella sp. | reverse complement strand
TGCCGTCCTGCGGAAAGATTTGGGGGCAAAGCCCCTGGCCTCCCCTACGTTAACTTCGCTGGCGGCGGCTACAGGGACCTACGCTCTGGAAAGTCGCCGGGCTGATGTTCTGCATTTTATTGATGGGGGCTCTTGCTAGGCTGGAGCACTTACTAGAGGCACGCCTCGGCAATGCGGCGCTTGAGTTCGTCGATGCCGGTGCCGGTTTGGGAGCTTGTGATGATTACGTTCTCGGCCGGGACGTTGAGTTGCTTTTTGATGGCAGCTGCCTGGCGGGCCTGCTGGGTGCGGCTGAGCTTGTCAGCCTTGGTGAGGCAGACGATAAAGTTGAAC
The DNA here is from genome assembly GCA_902465425.1 of uncultured Collinsella sp. Lineage (GTDB taxonomy): Bacteria > Actinomycetota > Coriobacteriia > Coriobacteriales > Coriobacteriaceae > Collinsella. The sequence continues at coordinate 20,562 of CABQNA010000008.1, read as the reverse complement.
TCGTTGCCCTGCAGGTAGTCGATCATGTCATGGTCGAGCTTACTGGGGTCATGGCGAATGTCCACTAGCGACACAACCAAGTTAAAGCTGCGCTCGGAGTCGAAGAAGTCGCCGATGAGCTCGGCCCAGCGGTCGCGCTCGGCCTTGGAACGACGGGCGAAACCGTAGCCCGGCAGGTCCACAAAATGCACGTCGTCGGCCTCGAAGAAATTGATGTTGCTTGTCTTGCCCGGCGTGCTCGAAACCTTCACCAGGTTCTTGCGGCCAAAGAGCTTGTTCATGATGGACGACTTGCCCACATTTGAGCGGCCAACGAAGCTCACCTCGGGACAGGTGGACTCGGGGATCTGCGAAACCTTGCCGTAGCTAGCGACGAACTTGGCAAGCTGATAGTTAATGGAATCGGCCATGGACACTCCTTGGTCGTAGGTTTTTACAAAAGAGCGCGCTAATAGATAGCAGCGATACGGCGAACGATATCGAGCGTAATGCCACTCGCGGTACGGGCATACTCGAACAAGTCAAACTCGCGGTCGCAAATCGCATCGTATGCCTCGTCACAATTATCGCTGATAGCACGCAGCACCAGGCAATCGACACCATTTTTGGTTGCGACATGGGCAATTGCCGCGCCCTCCATGCCGACGCAATCGGCATGCGTCGCCTCGATGGCATCATTGCGCATAGCGGCGCCCGTCACAAAGCGGTTGCCCGTGGCAATCGTGCCGACCAGGAACTGCTTTGCGCCCTCGTTCGAAGCGACTGCATTTTTCGAAGCGTCAACAAACCCACGCTCAGCAAGCACGTCGGCGGCAATATCGACCAGCGCGGGCGTCGAGCCAAACTCCTCGAGCCCCGGTGCGGACTCGGCGATAAGCGCGGTATCGGTATCCAGATAGCGTAGGCGTTTGCCAATGACCACGTCGTCGATATGGAGCTTGGGGTTCAAACCGCCCGCAATGCCCGAAAACACAACAGCCTGCGGAGCATACTTGCTAATGAGGTGCTGTGTTGCAGCGGCGGCGTTCACCGTGCCCATGCCCGCCGTTGTGGCGACAACTGTCAGGCCGTCGAGCTCACCGCTCACAACGGTCAAGCCTGCCTCCCGTGCCTCGCAAACGTCGCTCAGCTCTTCCTTAATCTGCATGATCTCTTTTTCGAGCGCACCGATAATCGCGATGGTAGCCATACCATTCCCCAAACCTATACGAAATTCTCAACCAAGGTATGGTACCAGCATTTTGTTTGACCTCGCCAAACGAACACGCTAAGCCAGTGCAGCTCGCGTATCAAACAGAGCCTTTGCAATCGCGGCCGTAACCTCGCTCGAACGGTCACTCCATGGCATCGATGTCATGACGCTCATGACATAGGTACGGCCATCGATGTCGATGAGGCCTGCATCGCATGTCGAATAGTAACCATCCTCGCTAATCCAGCCTGCCTTGTTGCGCACCAAAACCTGCTCGTCCGCAATGCCATCGCGAATAAATGAGCGCGATGTTGATGCCAGAAGGCCCGACAACCACTGTGAAGTCTCGGTATCCATGCTCAGATACTCGCTCATCTCACGCCATAACCTCGCAGAAGTGCGCGGGCAGTAGGTCGGAAAATCACTCATCGGATCCAGTGCCGTATCGTAATCGATGCCAAGACCGACAATCCAATCCTCGTAACCGGCATGGTCAAACGCCGCGCGTAACGCAATAAACGAATCGTTATCCGAATTAACGACCGCGGCTTCGATCAGGTCGCGTACCATCTGCCAGCCCATGCTGTAACCGCCATAGGTGCCAAGGGAGTCATCGGGTGATACCTGGCCCGTCTCGACCAGAGATTCGCAAATGTACAACGCATAGAGTGCCTTGTAGCTACTCGCACCGTACACCTCGACATCAGCGTTATACGTCACGCCCTTACCGCTCGACAGGTCGTAAAACACCACGCCCACATCGCCCAGCTCCTGCGCCTGGTCAAGCGCATTCTGGAGTGCGGCGAGGTTCTCATCCTCCAGGGCGAGGATCTGGTCATCAACCAGTGAGAAGGTCTGCACGGTATCGCCTGAGGGAATATCGTTAAAGTCCGCCTTCGAAAGCCCCGTCTTGAGGTTCGCTGTCGACAGGGTTTGACTTGCGGTGACTTTAGATTCAGAGACCTTTTTGTTTTGCGTCTGTACCGTTGACGCATCTGAGTGTGCCATTCGCTCCGACGCGTAGGTTTTGGCGGTAATTCCGAGGATAATAACCGCCGACGTTAGCATCCCAATGGCGGCAATCTTCCTCACGCGGATGCGAGTGTCGGCAAGGCCACGCGAAGACGTGTCCTTCGTCTTATATCTGCTGCCATGCTGCGGCACATACTCGTCCCGCGATGCGATGTTTCGCACGTGGTCTCCTGACTGCTACCGTTTATATACGAGCAGCATGATACCGAGCAGGCATTTCTTTCCAAAGATATTCAGTGGCGTTTAAGGTGTCTTTAAAGAAACCACAAGCGTTTCTATGCATTTTTGCCAATTCTGTTGCACATCTCTACCCAAAACGCAGTTGCGGTGAAATAGTTCCTGTTTGGGCGGCATAAGCCGAAAAACAAGAACTATTCCACCGCAACTTGACGGGGCTCTTTGGCAATCAACTTGGTGCCCAGGGGCGCTCATTTAAGTCTGTCCCCAATGAGTGCCTTTGGGGAGCGAAAATGGCTCGCTAGCCGATGGCGTTTTTGAGTTCGGCGCGGCGCTTTTTCATGCCCGTCATGACGGCGTTGCGCAGCTCGGGCATGCGCGCGGTATCCATCTGGGGCACGCCCTCGAGCTTATAGGGAATGCCCAGTTGCTCGTACTTGACAACACCCATCGTATGATACGGCAGCATCTCCAAACCCACCACGTTGTGCCATGGAGCGATCAGACGACCGAGTGCCTCGCACTCCTCCACCGTGTCGGTAATGCCCGGCACCACCACGTGGCGGATAACGACCTTAATCTTACGACGTGCAAGCTCATCGCCAAACGCCAGGATGCGCGCGGGATCACAACCGGTCAGCTTTTTATGCTCGACCGGGTCGGCATGCTTAATATCGAGCAGTACCATGTCGGTCTCGTTGAGCACGGCATCGAACTTCTCGGGGTGGTTGGGGTCAAACGCATATCCGCAGCTGTCAAGGCAAGTATGCACGCGACCATCGGGGTTGTTGTGCATTGCACAGAACAGGTCGGCCAAAAACTCAGGCTGCAGGAGCGGCTCGCCGCCGGACACCGTAATTCCGCCGCTGCGATAGAACTCGTGGTTACTCTGGAACTCATCCATCAGGTGTTCGACGGTCACCATGGTGCCGCCGTTAACAGACCAGGTATCGGGATTGTGGCAATACGCGCAGCGCATGGGACAGCCTTGGACAAACACTACGAAGCGGATGCCGGGTCCGTCGACCGTACCCATCGTTTCAATCGAATGTACGCGGCCCAGGGCAAACGCGGAGTCCTCGGGATGAGCGTCCACACCCTCAAGCGTCATTTCTGCCATTCGCGCTACCTTGCCTCTCCTTGGATGCAACCAATTAAAATGCCAGAGCCATTCTAGCCCATGCGTTTGCGTTTAAACGTCTCGGGCTAGAATGGCACGTTTTAATCTATCACCCATCACCATGGCTGGGGTCTACGTCGAGATGTCAGGCTGAAGAACGCTCGCCTGAGGCCTTACGCCTTGAGCGTGAGCACCGCGCCGAAGGCGGTCGGGCCGCAATGGCTCGAGATGACGCCGCCGACCTGAGTCCAGGTAACGTCCTTAAAGCCCAGGTCATGCGCATAGACTTCCATATCATCGCGCAGCTCCTGGGAAAGGCCCACCGAATACGCCAGGCCAATGTGCGAGTAGTCGATCTCGCCCTTCGCAACCATGTGGTCAATAAAGGCGCGGGCGCACTTGAGCATAGAGCCACGGAACTTCTTAGTCGCCACGAACTTGCCGCCCGTTACCTCAATGCAGGGCTTAATCTTGAGCAGATGGGCGCCCAGGAACGCGACGTTGGACAAGCGACCGCCCGCCTTAAGGAAGGCAAGGTCCGTAGGAACAAAGCCCAGCAGCACGCGGTCCATGACGGAGTTCGTAAATGCAAAGATCTCGTCGACGGTGGCATCGGGATGAGCCTCAATATACTTGGCGGTCTCGACGACAACGAGCGACTGGCCCACCGAGACAAAACGCGTGTCCATAGAGAACACGTAGTCGCGCCCCTGGGCCGCAATCTTAGAGGACTGATGCGAACAGGTCGTGGCCTCGGAATATGCAAGATGCAAAATAGTCGCGTCGGGTTGCTCGGCATGGATGCGGTCGTACACATGCGCAAAATCCGCTGGCGAACAGCCACTGGTCTTGGGCATCACACCAAACTCGTTGCAGCGCGAATAAATCTCGAGCGGATCGATCGAGCCGTCCTCGACGGTCTCGTCACCAATCGTGACATGCATGGGCACGCGCACGATGCCGTAGCGCTCGCAGAGCTCCGGCGTCACATCCGACCCAGACTCAACCACGATTACATACTTGCCCATTCTTATCACGACCCATCTCGACATTGGCTTTTCAATACATGACACGCGCGCCGCGCTGTTGCACAACGGCATCTAAGCGCCAAAGAGACGCCGCCCCTTGCGCACAACAAAGGACAGCGTCTCCCTGGAAAACTCCGTGCTTATCTGAGATTCTACACGGTTTATTAAGGAGTGTTACTTATTCCGCAAACGGTCGCTATACGCGATAAACGGTAGTTGCTAAGAAAGTATCCCGTGCGTCCAGCCCATCAGGAGAGTTCCGCCTAAAGGGTGACTACACAGGACCCAGCCGGGGCTGTTTGGGCTACCTCCCAAAACTTTCCGCAGGACGGAGGAAGCCCCCGCCGCACGTAGTGCGCAGCGGGGGCTTCCGGCGATCCTGCGGGAGTTGAGTCCCTTTAGAACTTGTTGTGGAAGGTACGCGCAATGACCTCGTCCTGCTGCTCCTTGGTGAGCGTGTGGAAGTTCACGGCATAGCCGGAAACGCGGATGGTCAGCTGCGGGTACTTCTCGGGGTGAGCCTGAGCGTCGAGCAGCGTCTCACGGTTGAAGACGTTGATGTTCAGGTGGTGGCCACCCTTCTCGGCGTAAGCGTCGAGCATGTGGACCAGGTTATCGGCCTGGGTCTCGGAAACTTCAGAAACCTTCATAATGTGTCTCCTTCGATTAATAGGCGCCGGCCGAAACCGGCGCACTAATCAGTAATCGTTATTGTTAGTATAGCACTAACAATAGTTACTCGCCCAGCTGATCAAGGTCGATATCGCCAAAGAACACCTGATCCTCCTTGCCGAGCGCACTCGGGATGATGGAGAAGGTGTTGGAGATGCCGTCCTGAGCATCGCGGAACGGGAGCTTGGAAACCGAAGACAGCGAAGCGATGGCGCCGTGGCTATCGCGCTTGTGCATGGGGTTAGCACCCGGGGCGAACGGCTGGCCAGCCTTGCGGCCGTCGGGCGTGGAGCCGGTCTTCTTACCGTATACGACGTTGGAGGTAATGGTCAGAACCGAGGTCGTGGGCACGGAGTTGCGATAGGTGTCGTTCATGCGGATGTACTCCATGAACTGGTGCACAACGTCGTGAGCGATCTGGTCGACGCGGTCATCGTCGTTACCGTACTTGGGGAACTCGCCCTCGGTCTCGAAGTCGACGATGATGCCGTTCTCATCACGGACGGGGTGGACCTTGGCGTACTTGATGGCGGACAGGGAGTCAGCCACGACGGAAAGGCCAGCGATGCCCGTAGCGAACCAGCGGTGCACGTGCTTGTCGTGCAGGGCCATCTGGATGCGCTCGTAGCAATACTTGTCGTGCATGTAGTGAATGATGTTCAGCGAGTTGACGTACACGCCAGCGAGCCACTTCATCATGTCGTTGTACTTGGCCACAACGTCGTCGTAATCGAGCGTATCGCCCTCGACGGCGCGATACTTGGGGCCGACCTGCTTCTTGGAGACCTCGTCAACGCCGCCGTTGAGTGCGTACAGCAGGCACTTGGCCAGGTTGGCACGGGCGCCGAAGAACTGCATCTCCTTGCCGATGCGCATGGAGGACACGCAGCAGGCGATGCCGTAGTCGTCGCCGTGGTAAACGCGCATGAGGTCGTCGTTCTCGTACTGGATCGAGGAGCTGGCGACAGAAGTCTTGGCGCAGAACTTCTTGAAGTTCTCGGGCAGACGGGTCGACCACAGAACGGTCATGTTGGGCTCGGGGCTGGTGCCCATGTTCTCGAGCGTGTGCAGGTAGCGGTAGCTCATCTTGGTAACGAGCGTACGGCCGTCAACACCCATGCCGCCGATGGACTCGGTGACCCACTGCGGATCGCCGGTAAACAGGGCCTGGTACTCGGGGGTACGGGCAAACTTGACCATGCGGAGCTTCATGATGAAGTGATCCACGAACTCCTGGATCTGCTCCTCGGTGAAGGTACCGTTGGCAAGGTCGCGCTCAGCGTAGATGTCGATGAACGTAGAGGTACGGCCGATGGACATAGCGGCGCCGTTCTGCTCCTTGACGGCAGCGAGGTAGGCGAAGTACATCCACTGGATGGCCTCCTGCGTGTTGGTAGCAGGGTTGGAAATGTCGAAACCATAGGTCTCGGCCATCATCTTGAGCTCGCCGAGGGCGCGGATCTGCTCCTGCAGCTCCTCGCGATCGCGGATGTTGTCGGCGGTCATGACCGTCGGGGTGGAAGCCTTCTGGGCCTCCTTGTCCTTGATCAGGTAGTCGACGCCGTACAGGGCAACACGACGGTAGTCGCCGATGATGCGGCCGCGGCCATAGCCATCGGGCAGACCGGTGATGATGTGAGCCGAGCGGCAAGCACGCATCTCGGGGGTGTAGACATCGAAGACGCCAGCGTTGTGGGTCTTGCGCTCGAAGGTGTAGCGCTCGACAACGTTCTCGTCGACCTTATAGCCGTGCTGGCTGGCAGCCTGGCAAGCGATGCGGATACCGCCGTTGACGTGCAGAGCGCGCTTGAGCGGCTTGTCGGTCTGGAGGCCGACGATGGTCTCCTTCTCGCGGTGGGCGTTATCGATGTAGCCAGCGGGGTGGCTCACGATACCCGTGACGGTCTTGGTGTCCATATCGAGGACACCGCCCTGCTCGCGCTCCTTAAGCAGCAGGTCGAGAACCTCGCCCCACAGCTCCTTGGTACGCTCGGTCGGGCCGGCGAGGAACGACTCGTCGCCCTCGTAGGGGGTGTAGTTCTTCTGGATGAAGTCTCGGACGTCAACCTCTCCCGTCCAGATGCCTTCCTTGAAGCCTTCCCATGCCTCCTGCATTGTGTAACCACGCTCCTAGTTACGTGTAATGCGGCGCTCTCTCACACCGCTGCTTATTGAATTCTTGAATGTTCGGCTTGCACTACCGGCTTCTTCCGTTCTTCACCACACGTTGGTGTAGGGAAAACGTTTATCCACCTTGGAACTACAACCCAAAACCCAAGATTTCACCCGTTTGAGAAGGATAACATAGCGACCCTCTCCATCTGGGCTGTTATATGTTTCTTTTTTTATATCATAAGGGAGTTTTTTACAAACCCGCAGGAAATGCGAGCGCGAACAACTACCGTTCACCGATTTGTATGTTATTTTTCCTTGCCTTTGTACGACCTTCGCTCTAGCTGTTATGCCAGCTTTAGCAAGGTAAAGTGCCCCAGAGACCCTACAGAAACTGCAGGGCGGCCGCGGGATCCCCCGTGGCCGCCCTGTGGCGTAGCTAGTTTTTAGCTTTGATTGCCGCTTGGCATTAGGCGGCTGCGGAGGCCTTGTCGGTCGTTGCCTTGCCGTTGCTCTGCTGGCCCTCAAAATGCTTGTAGCACCAGCTGGTGACCAGCGGGGTCAAAATAGCCGTCACGATTGCGCAGGCAGCAACCTGTGCCGTGGCCGTTGCGAGCACCGCACCGCCGTACATGGCCCCGTTGACGCTTGCCATGGCAGCAGGCGTGGCCACATTGGCTCCGGCGCAGCTCGAAATGGCCGCACCTGCGACGCCCGTACCACCCGTGAGCTTATCGACCGCGATGACGGGAATTGCAAAGATCACCGAGCAGATCACGCCGAGCAGGATGCCGGGGAGACCGCCATTAATGAGCTGGCCAAAGGTCATGGTCGAGCCCATGGCAAAGAAGACGAGCACGATGATGGCGGAAAGTGCCGGTGCCATCATCTTCTTAAAGCTGGGGAACAGGTTGCCCAGGATAATGCCAACGACAATCGGAAGGATGGCGCCCACGAGCGACCAGCCAATCGGAGCCTGACCGGCGGCGCCAAGGACAATCATCGTGACCGGAGGGCCGACAACGAGCGTGGTGATGGCGACGGCGCCACGCTCGGCCTCGTTGCCCATGGTGCCCATCAGTCCAGCGTACATAGCGTTGTTGGCACCTGTGCAAGCCGCCAGCATCACCATGGCAGAGATACCAAACAGGTTGTCGTTGAACACATAAAGGATGAGCAGCGACACGGCAACGACCACGATCTGCTTGACGGCGATGATGATGGCGCCGCGGGCAGCGGCGGCAGGGGCACTCTTAAACGAAATCGTCGTACCGACGATGAGCAAAAAGGCGCCCACGAGCGGGCCTGCACCCTGCTGGGTCATGCCAAGCGTAAAGCTGCCGAGCGTTTTGAACAGGTCGGGGAATAGCGTGTTGAGCAGACAGCCCAACAGAAGCGGCACCAAAATATTGGCGCCCGGGATGGAGGACATCTTAAAGAACGGCTCCTTTACCGCCGGCGCCTCCACCGCAGTCGATTCACTCATATATATCTCCTTTGGATGCATGCGATTCGTAGCCGCACGCGCCTATGTCAGAAAGAAGGCGACAACCCCGAGTCGCCAGGGTCGCCGCCAAACTATCACCGCGGGGTATTACCCGTCCAGGACGATGCCGCCGTCGCAGTCGCCGATCTCGCCGTTCACGAAGCTGGCGAGGTCGGAAGCGAAGAACAGCACCATCTGCGCAGGCTCGCTGGCCTGGGCAGCGCGGCCCAGAGGAATACCGTTGATGATGCGCTGAGAGTTCTCGTCAGAGAGAATCGAGGTCATATCGGTCAACGTAAGCGACGGGCACACGGCGTTGCAGCGGACGCCAAACTTGCCGCCTTCCTTGGCGACTGCCTTGGTTAGACCGTTGACACCGGCCTTGGAGCTGGCGTAGGCAGCGGTGCCGAGCAGGCCGCCACCGATCTTGCCAGCAACAGAGCTCACGTTGACGATAGTGCCGGCATGGGCCGCCTTAAAGTGCGGGTACACGGCGTTCATCATAGTGAAGGTACCGTTGAGGTTGATGTCGATGGTGCGACGCCACTCGGTGTCATCGATCTCGTCGAACTTCTTGGTGCTGATGACGCCAGCGCAGTTAATCAAGATATTGGTTTGCGGCAGGTCCGTAAAAATCTGCTCGACGGTCTCGCGCGCCTTGGGCGCATCGGCGACATCGAGCTGATAGAACTTGTTTCCCTCGCCAAGCTCGGCCACAGCGGCCTCGCCTTTAGCAGCGTTCCTTGCGATGAGCGCGACATGTCCGCCGCCCGCGACGATGCCCTTGGCGATCTCGAGGCCAATGCCCTGAGTGCCGCCCGTGACAATCGCGGTCTTGCCCGTGAAGTCAAATGCCATGACTCCATCCCCCTTTAATTTAGGTGTCTCCTTGCGGGAAGTTGGAGCATCGCACGTGGCGATAAATGAGTCCCAGTCGTCATGGTGGTGACAACCCCTCGCCTAACCGCGTGCATAATAGTTCTTTGAAACGCTTTAGCAATTGAATGATTTTAAATCTTTATGCACTCTTTATATTTCCTAGCGGCCAAGTAGATTTTTGGGACATGCCTAGAAATCTACCGAATGGGATGGTTGAGCTGGGGTATCATCTTTCACCGGAAATAGTTTCTAGTGTTAGGGGTTTTCGGTGGAAGATACCGATTTCCGTGAGCTTGGGCGTCAGCTCCTTACCGAGTTCGGCAGCATGCATCAGCGCATTTCGCGCTTTGCGGACAAAGCCCTCGGCGGCGAGATGGCCGTCATGCGCGCCCTCATACTCGCCGGCGGTTCGCTCACGCCGAGCGAACTCGCTGATCGCGCCTGGGTCTCGAGCGCCCGCATCGCCAATATCCTACGCGCCCTCGAGGCCAAGGGCTGGGTCGAGCGCGAGCACTCAAAGACTGACCGTCGTCGCGTACACGTCATAGTGACCGACAAGGGATTTCAGGATCTCGAAATCAAACGTCGGGAATTCGAGAACCGCACTGCGGCTTTCCTCGAGCAGCTCGGCGAAACAGATACCCAAGAGATGGTGCGTCTTCTAAGGCGTGCCAACGAAATTATCGACCGCAATCAAGAAAGGAGAGATGCCGAGTGAGGATTCTCAAGCTCTTTAAAAAGCATATCCTGGCACTGTTCGCAGCTATCGTACTTATCGTAATCAGTTGCAACGCCGATCTAGCACTGCCTACCTACATGAGCGATATCGTCGACGTGGGCGTGCAGCAAGGCGGCATCGCCTCGCCCGTGCCTGACACCATTCGCGCCGAATCGCTCGACGACCTCGAACTCTTTATGAGCACTAAGGACGCCAAGGCTGTGGAGGCCGTGTTTAGCAAGGCGGATAATAACGGCATTCGAACGTACAAGGGCACCGAGGAGGAGCGCGCCGACGGCGGCAAGATTGCCGACATCATGAGCCTGCCCGAGACTGTCGTCCTTTCGTTCAACCAGGGCATCGATGCCAACTCCATGGGCGACATGACCGGCGCATCTACCGAGGCAAGCGATGGCGGCGCCGCTCAGGCCATGCCCACCCCCGAGCAAATGGCGGCGATGACGCCCGAGCAACTCGCCGAGATGCAGCAGAAGGCCGCTGCGGCGCAGAACATGCAAAAACAGATTGATGCCGACGGTGGCAAGATCACCATGAAGAGCCTGCGTCTAGGCGTTGAAGGCGGCCTAATCGACCAGGGCAAGCTCGTCGAGGGCGCCAACGATATGGCGGACAAAATGGGCTCCATGTCGGGCTCCATCGTGACCCAACGCGCCGTGAGCTATGTGCAAGACGAGTACAAGGCGCAGGGCATCGACCCCGCCGACGTGCAGAACGCCTACCTGGGCCGCATGGCGACCACGATGTTTGGTCTGTGCCTAATCTCGCTGGTCGCCACCATCCTGACCGGTGCCGTGGCTTCGCGCACCGCCTGCTCCATCGCCCGCGACCTGCGCCGCGAGACCTTCAACAAGGTTATGCACTTCTCGCCGGCCGAGGTGGGCAAGTTTAGCCAGGCCTCGCTCATCACCCGCTGCACCAACGACATTCAGCAGATTCAGATGGCCGCAACCCTGTTTATCCGCATGTGTCTTATGGCCCCCGTCATGGGCATCGTCGCTGTCATGCGCGTCCTGGCCAACCACACCGGCCTGGAGTGGACCATCGCCGTTGCCATCATCGCGGTCTCGGCCGTCGTCGGCGTGCTCATGGGCCTCACTATGCCCAAGTTCAAAAAGATGCAAAGCTTTGTGGACCGCGTGAACCTTACCGCCCGCGAGCTGCTCGACGGCCTTATGCCCATCCGCTCGTTCAACCGCGAGGAGCATGAGCTCGAGCGTTTTGACAAGGCTTCGCTCGACCTGATGACCACGCAGCTCTACACCAACCGCGCTATGAGCTTTATGATGCCGCTCATGATGCTCGTCATGAACTGCATCACCGTGCTCATCGTCTGGTTTGGCGCGCAGGGCGTGTCCGACGGCGTGATGCAGGTCGGCAACATGATGGCGTTTATCTCCTACACCATGCAGATCGTCATGGCGTTTATGATCCTCACCATGGTTTCGGTCATCCTGCCCCGCGCCGAGGTCGCAGCCGAGCGCGTGGAAGAGGTCATCACCTGCCCCACGAGCATCAACGACCCTGCCTCGCCCAAACTGCCTGCTGCCAGCGCGCCGCGCGGTGAGCTCACCTTCCGTGACGTGAGCTTCCAGTATCCCGATGCCCGCGCCGACGTCATCAGCGGCGTGAACTTCACCACGCACGCCGGTCAGATGCTCGGCATCATTGGCTCCACGGGCTCGGGCAAGTCCACGCTCGTACAGCTGATTCCGCGCCTGTACGACGTCACGGGCGGCAGCATTTCGCTCGACGGCATCGACGTGCGCGACATGACCCTTTCCGAGCTGCGCCACCGCATTGGCTATATCCCGCAGCAGGGACGTCTGTTCTCGGGCACCGTCGAGAGCAACCTCAAGTTTGCCGGCGACATGGTAAGCGACGAGGACATGCACCGGGCGGCACGCATCGCCCAGGCCGAGGACTTTATCGCCGAGCGCGAGGGCGGCTACGACTCCCCCATCAGCCAGGGCGGCTCCAACGTCTCGGGCGGTCAGCGCCAGCGCCTGGCCATCGCCCGCGCCCTGGCCAAAAAGCCCGAGGTCGTGGTGTTCGATGACTCGTTTAGCGCCCTCGACTACAAGACCGACGCGCGCCTGCGCGAGGAGCTGGCCAAAAACGTTACCGACGCCGCACTCGTGGTCGTGGCCCAGCGCATCGCGACCATCATGCACGCCGACCAGATCATCGTGCTCGATGACGGCCACGTAGTGGGCACCGGCACGCACGAGGAGCTGCTACGCAGCTGCCCGGCGTACCTGGAGATCGCACAGTCGCAGCTTTCCGCCGAGGAGCTGGGGCTTACCCAAGAAGAAATTGCAGCCGTCATGGAAGGAGGCGAGCGCTAATGGCAGACGAGACCAAGACTCAGATTCCCAAGCCCACCCGCCAGCGTGGTCCCATGGGCCGCATGGGCGGCATGCGTCGCGGCGAAAAGGCCAAGGACTTTAAGGGCACCATGAGGCAGCTGCTCGGCTATATCGGTCAGCATAAGATTGCCGTGTTTACCGCCGTCGCCTTTGCCGTGTGCTCGGTCATCTTTAACATTGTGGGGCCCAAGGTGCTCGGCCAGGTTACCACCAAACTGTTCGAGGGCCTGGTTGCCAAGGTCAACGGCACCGGCGATGTCGACTTTGCCTGGATCGCCAAGACGCTCGGCTTTTTGCTCTGCCTGTATCTGGCGAGCTCTGTCTGCAGCCTGGTCCAGGGCTGGCTCATGACCGGCGTCACGCAAAAGATCTGCTACCGCATGCGCAAGGAAATCGCCGCCAAGATTGCCGTCGTGCCGATGAGTTACTTCAACGGCCACAGCAAGGGAGACGTACTAAGCCGCATCACCAACGACGTCGATACGCTGGGTCAGTCGCTCAACCAGAGCGTGACGCAGCTCATCACGTCGGTGACGCAGATTATCGGCGTGCTCGTCATGATGCTTTCGATCAGCCTGCCGCTTACCGGCGTCACCGTGCTCACGCTGCCGGCCGCCGCGATTATCCTGACCGTAATGATTCACTTCTCGCAGCCGTACTTCCGCGAGCAACAGCAGGTTCTGGGCGCCGTCAACGGCATTATCGAGGAGGACTTTGCCGGCCAGAACGTCATCCAGGTGTTCGACCGCGCCGAGGCCTCGATCGAGGAGTTCGACCGTCAAAACGACCGCCTCTTTATTAGTGGCTGGCGCTCGCAGTTCCTGTCGGGCCTGATGATGCCGCTTATGAGCTTGGTGGGCAACATGGGCTACGTGGGCGTCGTCGTGGTGGGCGCGCAGCTCGCGCTGACCGGCAATGCCACGCCCGGCGACATCCAGAGCTTTATCCAGTACGTTCGCAACTTTACGCAGCCGGTGCAGCAGCTGGGCAACGTGAGCAACACGATGCAGTCGATGGCCGCCGCCACCGAGCGCGTCTTTGAGTTCCTGGCCGCGCCCGAGGAGGAACAGAAAGCTGACGCGCGGATTCCCGAGAAGCGCCCCGGCCACGTGGAGTTTGACCACGTCAAGTTTGGCTACACGCCCGACAAGACCATCATCCACGACTTTAGCTGCGAGGCGCAGCCCGGCCAGACCATCGCCATCGTCGGCCCCACCGGCGCCGGCAAGACCACGCTCATCAAGCTGCTGCAGCGCTTCTATGACGTGGACGACGGTTCGCTGCGCGTCGAGGGCGTCGACGTGCGCGACTGGGACCGCGCGGCACTGCGCGGCGAGTTTGCCATGGTGCTGCAGGATACCTGGCTGTTTAACGGCACCATCCGCGAGAACATCCGCTACGGACGCCCCGATGCGAGCGATGCCGAGGTCGAGGCCGCTGCACGCGCCGCACGCTGCGATCACTTTATCCATACGCTCGCCGGCGGCTACGACTTTATGATCAACGAGGAGGGCACTAACCTGTCGCAGGGTCAGCGCCAGCTCGTGACCATCGCCCGTGCCATTTTGGCCGACCGCCCGGCGCTGATTTTGGACGAGGCGACTTCCAACGTCGATACCCGTACCGAGGAACTCATTCAGCGCGCCATGGATGCGCTGATGCAGGGCCGTACCAGCTTTGTCATCGCACACCGCCTGTCCACGATCCGAAACGCCGACGTGATCTTGGTGATTCGCGACGGCGACATCGTCGAGAAGGGCACGCACGACGAGTTGCTCGCCCAAGGCGGTTTCTACGCCGACCTGTACAACTCGCAGTTCGACGAAGCAGCATAAATTCGGCCGCAAGGAGCGAATAACGCCCGAGAACGGGGGCGCAGGACAACCTGCGCCCCCGTTTTTTCGTCCACGGCACTCGAATTAGCTCTCTTGGGGCCCGATTGACAGCCCCTTCCGGACCCTGTGGCCAAAAAAGGTCAAATATGAGTACTGTTACATTTTTAGTAGCAGCCAAAACCGCCTCAAATGACCTCTTTGCGGCTTCTATACGCCTTCAAATTAATCAAAACGCCCGTTAGCATGCTTCTGTGTGCCAACGTTAATGAACATATTTGCTGTTGTGCCTATTATCTTGTAAGCTCGATATGAGACTACGCCAGCAACAGTACTCATATTTGCCATTTTTTGCCCACGGGGTATGCCGCAGAAGATCCAATTTGCTCCAGCGTGCCGTACGCCGACCCCCCCCTTCCGGCGAGTGCCGACATTTTCCCAGATAAAACCTGCCAAAATAAACCTGTCCCTTTTTGGTAGGTTTCGGGGTGACAAGGACTTGCACTTTAGCGTGCGACAGCGGATAATGCCGAGCATTCGACAATACGCTTATTGCTCTTTCTATAGATTGAGGAGGCCCCTATGGCCATGGAATTCAAACGCAAGTTGCCGATCCCCATGGAGATCCGCGAGGAAATGCCGCTCTCTGCCGAGCTTACCGCCAAAAAGCAGGCATTTGACGCCGAGGTCGCCAAAGTCTTTACCGGCGAGGACGCACGCAAGGTGCTTATCATCGGCCCGTGCTCTGCCGACCGCGAGGATTCGGTGCTTGAGTACATGAACCGACTGGCCAAGACCGCCGAGGAGGTCAAGGACAAGCTCATCATCATTCCGCGCGTCTACACCAACAAGCCGCGCACCAAGGGCACCGGCTACAAGGGCCTGCTGCACAACCCCAACCCCGAGGCTCCCGACGACCTGCTCGAGGGCGTCAAGGCCATCCGCCACATGCACCTGCGCGTCATCGAGGAGACCGGCTTCTTCACCGCCGATGAGATGCTCTACCCGTCCAACTACCAATACCTCGTTGACCTGCTGAGCTATGTTGCCGTGGGCGCACGCTCGGTCGAGAACCAGGAGCATCGCCTGGTGTCGAGCGGCATTTCGGTACCCGTTGGCATGAAGAATCCCACTGCCGGCTCTACCACCGTTATGCTCAACTCCATTTACGCCGCGCAGGCGCACCAGAGCTTCATCTTCCGCAACTGGGAGGTCGAGTGCGACGGCAACCCGCTCGCACACGCCGTTATGCGTGGCTACATCGGTCTCGATGGGCGCACCTACCCCAACTACCACTACGAACACCTGGAACGCCTGGCCGAACGCTATACCGAGCATGCCGGCTATGCCAATCCGGCAGCGGTCATCGACTGCAACCACGACAACTCGGGCAAGCGTCCGCTGGAGCAGTATCGCATTTGCAAGGAGGTGCTCGACAGCTGCCGCCGCAACGAGTCCATCTCCAAGCTGGTCAAGGGCTTTATGATCGAGTCCTACCTGGAGGACGGCAACCAGCCGGTCGACGGCGGTGTCTTTGGCAAGTCGATCACCGACCCGTGCCTGGGCTGGGAAAAGACCGACTACCTCATCCACGAGATCGCAGAGCGTATTTAGTTACGCGGTTTTACCAAACCGCGTAACGGCTCGACGCTGCAAACGCGTCGGTCGCGTACCGAAGTACGCTTCCCTCCTCTTTCACGTCACCTTGCTCACCTAGGGGCGCTTTCGCTGACTTATGCTCAACCTGTGATGATTTTACTTTTCGCTAGGCAGGTTACTCGCTGTAGCGGGTGGCGATGGCGGCTCGCACCATGCCGGCACTCATGAGGTAGGTCACCAGGAAGTAGCCACCGTATGCTGCCAGGAAGATTGCACAGGTGAGGCCCACGGTGCCGCCGATGCTCATATTTCCGAAAATACTCACCAGCTCGATGATCACCTTAAGTGCCACAAAGGAGTGCGCCAGGCCCACTGCCAGCGGGAACAGGAAGAATACCGCCTGCTGTGCCATCACCGAATGGCGAATCTGGCGGTCGTCGCAGCCAATCTGTGCCAGCACACGATAGCTGCGGCTACCGTCGGCCACGTTGGAGAGTTGCTGAATCGACAGAATCGCCGCGCATGCAACGACCAATACAAAGCCGATGTAGATGGCTAGGTAGCTAATAAGACCGTTCATTTGCGCTGCTTGCGCGTACATCTCGGAGCGTGTGATGAAGGTTCCCCACGACCCCGGCTCCTTGCCGTCAACGAGCAGATTGTCGAGCACAGTGTATTTAATACTCTCGTCTGCCTCGGTCGTATCCATCCCCTGTTTGTAGTTAACGAGCAGACTACTGGAATACGGCTGCAGATTAAGTTGGGACAACAGCTCGTCGGCAACGACGACGGTACCCCCATTACTGCCCATCGCCGAGTTGGCGATGGCCGCCGTATCTTCGTCCGACTTATCGGCTGCGGGCTTGAGCTCATGCCCGCCCAAGGTGAGGGTATGGCCGCCAGCCATATACTTGGTGTACATGTCGACCAGCTCGCCGCCCATATCACACGTGAGCAGATACTGGTCGTGACCGATGTGCACCGGCTCCTTGCCCATCATCTGGCGCAGTTTGTTGTACTGACTTGCCGGCGTCACAGACAGGCCTGCCATGTCGGCATTGCTACCCCCGAACGCCTTGGGAAGCTTTTCGCCCATGGTCTTGCACATCTCACTTGGGGTCACCGAAGGATCCGAGCCGCCAAGCGGGTAACTCAGATACGAATCGATCTGTACATGCTCGCCGGCAACATCGGCGATATCGACCTTCTTGCCGGTCTCGTCGTTGTTGTCCGCCGACTTGCCCTTGCCGTGCCATGCGGGGTACAAATCGACCGTACTATCAGCCAGCACCATGCGATCGGCTTCAGACGGATTGACATACTCTTTGTAGTAGTCGAGCGTATCGGGCGTGTAATAGGCATACGTCTGAGACACATCAACAGGGTTATAGCGCTCCAGGTTTTCGTTCATCACGTTGGCAATCGACATACCGCACGTCACCGAAGTGATGGCCAAAAACAGGAGCATCGCGATGACGCCCATCGAAAAGCACACCGTGTTGACCTTGGCCGCAAGCTGGCGCACGGTAAACATGTTGAGGCCGCGCCAATACACGCCGCGCAGGCTCTGCAGCAGCTTGATGAGCATGCCCGAGAGTCCCCAGAACAACGCAAAGGTGCCTACCGTAACCATAGCGGTCGTAATGCCGAACTGGCTCATGGCCCCGTGCAGCTTGTCGCCCGTCTCGGTTAGCGGGAACCCATCACGTAGCAGACGGTAATAGGCCACGCCCACCAGCACCACGCCCACAGCAAAGATGGCAATCGCGATCCAGGGATTGCGCGTCTTGATGCTCTCGTTGCGACGCTCGGCACCCATGAGCTCAATGAGCTTAGTGCGACGAACGGCGCGCAGGTTCAGCAGTAACGTGAGCACAAACATTACGAGCATGCAGGCAAGGGTCAGGTTGAACGCATGCACCGAGAAAAAGAAGTGGAAATTGGCGATCTGTGTCTTAAAAAGCGAGGCCGTAAAGAACGTCATGAGCTGGGAGAGTCCCACACCCAGCACAATGCCGGCGACAAAGGCCACGACCGACACTATCACGGTCTCGAGCGCCATGATCGTGGCGACGCGCCCGCGCCCCATGCCGAGCACCTGGTACAGGCCAAACTCCTTCTTGCGGCGTTTCATGATGAAGTTATTGGCATACACCATCAAAAAGGCCATGACGCCGGCCAAAAAGTACGTGAGGTAGCCGAGCATGCTGCCCATGAGCTCGGACAGTCCCTGCTCCTTGATGCCGGCAATGTCGACCTGCATCGAGACGGTATTGAAGGCATAGAAGACCGTGACACCCAGGGTGAGCGTCAAAAGGTAGACGAGGTAGTCGCGGCCGGCACGGCGGACGTTGCCCCAAGCGAGTTTACAGAGCATCGGAGCCCTCACCGCCCATCATGGCAACGACCTCCATAATGCGGTCGAAGAACTCTCGGCGGTCGGTGTCGCCGCGGCGCAGCTCGGTGAAGATCTTGCCGTCGCGAATAAACAGCACACGGCTCGTGTAGCTGGCGGCAAAGCTGTCGTGCGTGACCATGAGCACGGTGGCGCGTAGACGGCGGTTAAGAGCCTCCAGGCTCTCGAGCAGCAAACGGGCGCTCTTGGAATCGAGGGCGCCGGTGGGCTCGTCGGCCATGATCATGGTGGGGTCGGTGACGAGCGCGCGAGCCGCGGCAACGCGCTGCTGCTGGCCGCCGGACATCTGGTAGGGATACTTGTCGAGCACCTGGCTGATGGACAGGCGCGCTGCCACATCCTGCACGCGGGTCGAGATCTCTGCCGAGTTTGTGCGGGCGATGGTGAGCGGCAGGGCGATGTTCTCGCGTGCCGTGAGTGTATCGAGCAGGTTGGAATCCTGGAAGATAAAGCCGAGCTCCTCGCGGCGGAACTGCGAAAGCTTAGCCTGCTTCATGCGTGTTACGTCCTGGCCGTTGATGCGGATGGTGCCGCTCGTGGCGCTATCGATGGTCGACACGCAGTTGAGCAACGTCGACTTGCCCGAGCCCGAAGCGCCCATGATGCCAACGAATTCACCGCGGTTGACGGTAAAGCTGACGTCGTTGAGCGCACGGGTCACGTTGCCCAGCGCTCCATATACCTTTTCGAGATGCGCGACCTCCAATACCGGGGTCGCCATGTGCGTGGTTTGCATACCGAGTCCTTTCTTGCGATTAGTCTACGGCATCTATAGTCGCAAGAAGCCGAGTCGGCTACCATCGATATGGCTTACGCTTGCCTTACCGTTGTGTAAGGTGCGGGTAGTTAGCCTGTCACGTGTTGATGTTGAGAGAGGACTCCTGTTGAAGACTGTTCATGTTGCCGCTGGGATCATTCGCAAGGAAGGATCCGACGAGCTACTGGCCGTACAGCGCGGCTATGGCGACATGCAGGGACTTTGGGAGTTTCCCGGTGGCAAGCTCATGCGCGGCGAGACGCCCGAAGACGCCGTACGCCGCGAGCTCATGGAAGAGCTGCAGGTAAAAGTCACCAACCTGCGCGATTTCTATACCGTTGAGTATGACTACCCCGATTTTCATCTCTCCATGGAATGCTACTACTGCTCGCTCGCCGATGAATCCGATGAACCCCAGAAGCACGACCGTCAGCTCGATATCCGTTGGATTCCGCGCACCTCGCTTGCCACCGTTGAGTGGATGCCCGCCGACAAGGGGCTCATTGATGCCCTGATTGAGTTGAAGGAAGATCGGCTTAAGGTCAACAGCACTGCCAAAGATGCCGAGGCCGCCACGACCGAACGCCCCGTCGCCAAGCCCAAGCGCGCACCTAAGCGCCGCAGCAAAAAGCGCCCCAAGCCCGGCCTGCTGGACGGCATCGACACCTCGGACCTCTCCGCCGACGAGCGTGAGCTCGTGCGCCGTCGCGCCGCCATCAAAAAATCCATGAAGGGCAACAAGCGTGCGAACACCAAACCCGAGCTGCTCGTTCGCCAGCGCCTGCGCGCCGCAGGCCTTACGGGATACCGTCTGGAATGGAAGGTTCCCGGCAAGCCCGACATCGCCTTCCCCGGCCGCAAGATCGCCATTTTCGTCAACGGCTGCTTTTGGCACCGCTGCCCCAAATGCAACCCAAGTCAGCCCAAGCGCAATGTTGAATTTTGGGAGGCAAAGTTCCGTCGCAACGTCGAGCGCGACCACGCTGCCGTGGCAGCACTCACTCAAATGGGCTGGACGCCCATAACCATCTGGGAATGCGAGCTCAAAAAAGACCACATCGACGCCACGATGGAAAAGGTCATAGAGCAGGTGCGGGCCGCAAAGCCGCGGCGCTAGGAACGCGCCGTCCACACGCCCCACACAGGCGAGCCACA
>CABQNA010000007.1 GCA_902465425.1 uncultured Collinsella sp. | reverse complement strand
CGAGTTCCGCACGAGCCGGAGAGCACTTAATGTGCTCTCCGTGCGAGCAGGACTGTAGAGCAGGAAACCTTGCATACGCCCGCCCACTCCCGAGAGGCATCTCTCATGCAAAAACTGTCGTGGGGTAAAGTCCGAGGTCAGTGGCGTTTTATACCGAGAAATTCAAAAAAAGTTGAAAATTCATTACATATTTGCGTTGACTTTAGGTAACTAAAGTTTCATACTCCTTTTCATCCACTGGGGGATGTGAACACGCACGGATCGTTCACATCATGATTGAAGAGGATTTCTCAGACATGTTCACGCATCAGCTAAACATTATCAGCGTAGTAATTATCTGATGCGGGTTAGCACATACAGCTAGCCCGTACGATAACGGGCGGCTGATGAAGATGAGGGCCGTCGAGCGCAACCGACGGCCCTCATTTTTTATGTCTGAGTAGTTCTTTTTAGAGGAGGAAATGTAATGAACGGAGTTTTGCTCATGGTTGTGGCCGCGGCGGTGCTCGCCTGCGGCTATCTGGGCTATGGCCGATGGCTGGCCAACAAGTGGGGCGTTGACAAAGAGGCCCTCACGCCGGCCAAGCGCATGAAGGACGGCAACAGCTTCTCGCCTGTCTCCGCCTTCACCGCGTTCTCGCACCAGTTCAGCTCGATCTGCGGTGCTGGCCCTGTCACGGGTACGATCGTCGCCATGGCCTTTGGCTGGCTGCCCGTTGTGCTCTGGGTCCTCGTCGGCGGCATCTTCTTTGGCGCCGTCCACGACTTTGGTGCCCTGTACGCTTCGATGAAGAATAACGGCAAGTCGCTCGCTCAGCTCATCGAGAAGTACATCGGCAAGACTGGCCGTCGTCTGTTCCTGCTGTTCTGCTGGCTGTTCTGCATCATCGTCATCGCCGCCTTCACCGACATGGTCTGCAAGACGTTCATGTTCACCCCGGCCGTTGACGCTTCTGGTGCTGCTACCGGTGCCGTCGACTTCACCAAGTCCTATGCCGCCGGCTGTGCTGGTACCATCTCCATCCTGTTCACCTTCGTCGCCATCGCCTTTGGTTGGGCCCAGAAGAAGTTCAACCTCACCGGCGCTGCCGAGTTCGTCACCGGCGTGGTCCTCATGGTTCTCATGTTCGCCGTCGGTATGCAGTTCCCGGTCTACCTGGATAAGTTCCAGTGGTTCGCCGTCGTCATGGTCTACCTGGTCTTCGCTGGCGCTATGCCCATCCAGATGCTCAAGACTCCGCGTGACTACCTCACTTCCATCATGATGATCGTCATGATCGTCTGCGCTGTCCTCGGCATCGTCGTCCTGGGCGTCAACGGTCAGGCCACTATCACCGCTCCGGTCTTCACCGGCTTCTCCACTGCCTCCGGCATGATGTTCCCGGTCCTGTTTGTCTCCGTTGCTTGCGGTGCTCTCTCCGGTTTCCACAGCCTCGTTTCTTCCGGCACCTCTTCTAAACAGGTCGAGAAGGAGCAGGACGCCGTCAAGGTCGGTTACGGCGCCATGATTGTCGAGTCCTTCGTCGGCATCCTTGCCATCATCGTCGCCGGCATCATGTTCTCCGATATGAACACCGCCGGTACTGGCGCCCTCAACGCCGGTGTCGCTTCCACCCCGTTCCAGATCTTCGCCGCTGGCATCTCCCGCGGTATGCAGGCCTTCGGTGTTGACGGCACGCTCGCTACCGTCTTCATGACCATGAACGTCTCCGCTCTGGCCCTGACCTCGCTCGACGCCGTCGCCCGCATCGCCCGCACTTCGTTCTCTGAGTTCTTTGCCCAGACCAACGACGCCCTGGCCATCGAGTCCAAGGCCGGCTACATGAAGGTCCTCGGCAACCCCTGGTTCGCCACGGTTGTCACCCTGCTTCCTGGTCTCGCCCTCGCTTTTGGTGGCTATGCCAACATCTGGCCGCTCTTTGGTGCTTCCAACCAGCTGCTCGGCGGTATGACCATGATCACCCTCGCCGTGTTCTGCAAGTGCACCGGCCGCAAGGGTTGGATGCTCTACGTGCCCGTCGTCTTCCTGCTCTGCTGCACCTTCACCTCGCTGGTCCAGAGCGCCATGGGCTGCATGGCCGCCGTCCAGGCTTACGGCTTCTTCGGCACCATCCCGGCTACCGCCACCACGGCCGCCGTCTCCGTCGCCGCCACCAAGGGCCTGCAGCTCGTCTTCGCCGTCCTGCTGATGGTCCTGGGCCTCATTGTCGCCGTCAACTGCCTCAAGGAGTTCTTCGGCAAGGAGGCTGGCTCCATGCCTGACGAGGAGCCCGAGTGGTCCGAGATGGGCAAGGCCGAGTACGGCCGCGCCGCTGCCGCTGAGGCTCCTGCCGATGCCGAGGCCGCCAAGGCCTAGTCAGCTTGATGGACTAACCGTTCCATCCATATGACTCGGAAAGATCGGGTCCGCGACTTCGCGGGCTCGGTCTTTTTTTCATGCGAAAGCGGGTGACGCTCGAGTGTTCTCGCAGATGTTTTGCGTGGATAAGGGCGCGCGTTGTACCATATAGACGTATATGTGTACATATGAAAGGGGCCCCGTGGCCAAGACGGTATATTCCGATAATCAAAACAATGTCGATGCTTTGGCTGAGCGCCTGAGCAGCCAGACGTCGCTTTCTGCTGAGCGTGCCAAGCTGGTTGCCTACGACCTGCTTTGCCGCAAGGCGCTCAAGATTAAGTCGAGTGCGCTGGCGCAGATTTTCCGCTCCGTCGATAAAGAGTGCGACACCAAGGCGATGCGCGATGAGCTTATCGCGGCAAATATCGTGACCAAGATCGAGGGTAGCGGCATTAACGGGCGCCCGGCGTTCTATACCATCAATGCCGAGATCCGCGATGTCCAGGAGCAGCCTGCCGAGTCCGTCGAAGATTTTGTCGTCGAGGATTTCGCTGACGTGCCTGCTGTGGAAGAAGTTGCTCCGCGTGGGCATGTCGATACCGATGAGTTGCTCGATGAGAACGTCGTGCGTGCCTTTACGGCCAAGGCAGGACGCGGCGGTTTTGGCGGGGGTGGCAAGCGCGATGCACAGCGCCGCGCCCAGCAGGAGCGCTTCCGTCGCGCCGTTGCTCGAAAGGGCGAGATGGATGCCGAGGCTGTTGAGACCGAGGTTGCTGCCGAGTCGCAGAAGCCCGCGAGAGAGCAAAAGCCCGTGGAGGCCCAAGAGCCCAAGCGCCGTCGCGGTGCTCACTTTAAGGCTGCACAGCAGGATGCCGCGCGTGAGGTTGAAGAGTCTTCTGAGGTTGCAAACGATGTTGAGGAGTCTGCCAAGAAGGCCCCGGGTTCGTGTCGTCCTGGTCGCGGTTTTGCGGGACGCGCGTATCCCGTAAAGCGTCAGGAGAAGGGCGAGTCGGTTTCGACCACCCAGGACGAAAAGGCCGTTGAGCCGGCGGCTCGCGAGCAGAAGCCTGTTGAGCCGCAGCTTGAGGTTGATGCCGAGGCCAAGGGCCAGCAGCCTACTGATGGGCGGACGGAGCAGGGCGCGTCGAGCAAGCCTCGCCGCCGTC
Source organism: uncultured Collinsella sp. (assembly GCA_902465425.1). Classification (GTDB taxonomy): domain Bacteria; phylum Actinomycetota; class Coriobacteriia; order Coriobacteriales; family Coriobacteriaceae; genus Collinsella. The sequence continues at coordinate 19,271 of CABQNA010000007.1, read as the reverse complement.
GCCATCGTGGGGGCCGCAGTTCCCATGCCGAGACTGCAACCGAGAAGACCACGCCGCAGAACGAGGATGCGAAGGCCGAGGTTTCTTCGGGGCAGCCTAAGCGCCAGCCGGCGAAGGAGAGCAAGTCCGTTCGTCCGCAGAAGCAGGCGTCTATGCCGAAGCACGAGCGCAATTCCCAAGGCGATTCTAAGCGCAAGTCTCAGAAGAAGCCGGAGTCTGCCGCAGCAGATACTGCTGCCCAGCAGCCCAAGTCGTCCGTCCACGGCGAGGTCTCGGCGTTTGCCCTTGCCCGCGTTTTAGGCAGGCAGCTGCTCAAGGTTGTCCCTACGCCTACGGCGCTCTCTAAGATCAAGGAGCAGCAGACACAGATCGTAAAGGTCGAGGGCAAGGACGGCAAAAAGGCTCCGCAGCGCACTCAGCATAACGAGATGTCCAACCGCAAGATTGCCGAGGAAATCGCAATCATCCAGGCTTGGATCGAACAGAACCGAGGTGCCGATACGCCGGTTGCCTCGCGCCGCCAGCGTGCCTACCAGATCTTTAACGACGAGAAGGCTTTTGACGGCAAGCACGGTGAGCGCTTGATCAGGCGTATGACCGAAAAGGGCATCAGCATGCAGGCGATCAAGGTCGCCCCCAATCGCCCCGTGCACTTTACGGGCTTCTTTACGCTGGGAGCCTACAAGCCGTTCATTATGGTCGAGAACCTGGACACTTACGACGAGATCGTCAAGCTGCTGCGTGGCCGCAAGCACGCCAAGCTCTTTGGCATCAAGGTGGGCGGCGTGATTTTTGGCGGCGGATGCAAGGCGAGCGTCTCGCATGCCCTGGACGATTATCTGGCCGAGATTGGCTATCGCTTTAACTACGTCTACTACGTGGGCGATATCGATCGCGAGGGCGCGCGCATCGTCGAGCAGACTCGCAATGCCAATGTGGTTGAGATTCGCCTGCATGCCGGCATGTATCGCGCTATGCTCGCCGAGCATAAGCGTCGCGTGAAGGCCGGCGGAGAGTGCGAACCCGCGGCTGCCAACCAGGGTGTGCCGCAGAACCTGGCAGCGACGATCAAGGATCTGCCCATGGTTACGCGCGTACAGTTTCGCAACGTGCTACGTGAAGGTGGGCGCATTCCGCAGGAGATTCTGATGACCGCAGACTATCGGGATGGCGACTCGGGAAGCTTCGACCGCATGCTGAACAACTAGATTCCGCCGGCCCCGGGAGAGCGGGGACACCGGCTTAGGTTTCCTGCTCTACAGTCCTGCTCACGACGGAGGCCACATTAAGTGGCCTCCTGTTCGTGCGGAACTCGCGATAAACCTAAGCCGGTGTCCCCGCTCTCCCGGGGCCTGTGGTTACTTGGTTGTTGCATGCGGCTCGCTTTTCGGAACAGGGCTGATATTTCTTGATGTAAGGCGCTCTTGGTCCTAATGGGCTTGGGGCGCCGCTCTTTTGGAGGTGGATTTTTGGGATATGCCTGAAAAACCACTTCAACTTCTCGTCCTGCAGGAGAAGTTATGGCCGGCACTTTAGGAATGTCCCTAAGTGTCGGTTCCTAAGTGCCGGTTTGGCTGGAAAGTTGAGATGCGGGGAGCCCGTTGCTGGTATGGGACGGAGGGATTCCGCGTCCGCCTTTTCGGCGGCCTGGGCCGTTATGGGCTCAGGGCGCTCAATTTTAATGGCTGGGACGGAGGGATTCGAACCCCCAACAGCCGGCACCAAAAACCGGAGTTCTACCGTTGAACTACGTCCCAATGTGTGGTGTTGCCCAAAAGCAACTCGTTTAGTTTACCTAATCTGCGAGGGCATCGCAAACGCCATCGAGCAGGCGTACGGCGAGTGTCTGCGCGTCGCTGGCCGTGAAGGTGCCGTTGTAGCGCGTCATGCCCGTGAGCTCAATGCGAATGCGTGCCGGCTTCTGCTGCGCGGCGACATTGGCAGTGCGGATGCGCTGGGCCAGGTTGTGGCACTCGGCGAGGGCGATCGTGGCGCGCGGCGCTGCGTCGGCGGGCAGCTCGTCGCTTGCGATCTCGAGCACCAGGTCAACGTCGGTTGGGACCTCGGAGTCGCAGAGCATCATGCCGCTGTTGTCGGTCGTTGCCGTGGCGATATTCCACATACGCGACGCAACACTGCGTGCGATGGGGTCCTCGCCGATAACGGCAATCTGAAAGCGCTCGAGCACGTTGGCGGCGCGAGCAAAACCGATGCGGGACTCGGCTTCGGTGACCGAGGGCTTGCCCTCCCACACATGGTGCAGGCGGTTGATGTAGGCGTAGGTGTCCTGGAAGGCCATGCCGTCGGCAAACAGGCCGACATTTTCCTGGAACTGCTGCAGGGCGGCCTCGGTATGCGGACCAAAGTAGCCGTCGTCTTCGCCACAGGCAAAGCCCAAAACGTTGAGAGCGCGCTGCAGGGCCTGCACATCGGCGCCATGGAAATTGGGCATGCGCAGATAGAGGGTGCGGTCGCCCAGCTTATACGAAGCGTCTACAAGGGCGCTCCAACAGGGGATATCGACGGCATGACCGGCAGCAAGGCCGCTGTCGAGCCTGAAGGTGCTGACGGCCTGCTCAGTGGTGGCTCCAAAGTACTTGTCGGTGACTTCGGCGGCATCAATCGTGTAGCCGAGCTGCAGGAGACGAGACTGCACGTCCTCGACGGCTGCTCCTTGCATGCCCGTTGTAATAGGTTCCATGAACGAACCCCTTTCGGCGTACCATTCGTACTATTTGAGCGTCTGTCGGATAGACAACGCAAAGGGATGCATAAACATGCACTCAACAGTGTAGCAAGTTGTGCCTAAATACGCTGCTGACAGGTTTTATAACCTCCGTTAGTTAAGGCGCTCCACAAAGAAATCTGCCATGGAGAGGAACAGCTCGCGTGCGTGCGGATCAAGCTCAACGTTCTCGATGGCCGCTTTGGCCTTAGCGGTCAGGTCGAGCGCGTAAGTGTGGGCGTAATCGATGGAGCCGGTCTTCTGGAAGATCTCCACGGCGCGTGCGAGCTGCGCGGGATCATCGGTGCCCGAGGAAAGAATCGCCTCGACCTCGTCGTGGTGGCGCTCATCAGAGAGGGCGTGTACGGCGACAAGCGTGCGCTTGCCTTCGGTGATGTCGGTGCGGAAGTCCTTGTTGGCGGCTTCCTTAGTGCCGACAAGGTTTAGCAGGTCGTCCTGAATCTGAAAGGCAAGGCCCGTGTGCAGGCCAAAGGCGCGCAGCGCTTCGATTTGCTCATCGCTGCCGCCGCCGATAATGGCTCCGGTGGCAAGCGGCGTGGCTCCGCTGTAAAACGCGGTCTTGTGCGTCGCCATGTCCAGGTAGTCATCAACCGAAATATCAAAGCGCCCGTCACGGACCCAACCCAGGTCGAGCGCTTGACCCTCGATGGTGCGGACGATCATCTCGGTAAGCTCGTGGAGCACGCGCAGCTTCACGTCGGACTCCAGCGTAGGGTCGTCGAGAACCGTCTTGGTGACCATGGTGAGCGCCAGGTCGCCACAATTGATGGCAAGGCCCGTGCCCTCGGTAAGGTGCATACAGGGCTTGCCTCGACGAAGCTGTCCGTTGTCGGCGATGTCGTCGTGGATCAGCGCGCCCGACTGGAAATGCTCGATGGCTGCCGCGGCGCTGCGGGCGCTCTCAAAGCTACCGCCCACTGCGGTTGCGGCGAGCATGCAGATAAGCGGGCGGTGGCGCTTGCCGGCGTTGGCCGTAAAAGCCGAGAGCGGCGCGTACAGGTAGCGCTCGATATCGGCAGAGGTCGCCTGTCCGTCAAAGAACGTGGCCAGATAGTCGTTAATCTGGTCAAAGTGCTGGGCTAAAAAGCTGGTAAACGGACTGGACACGGGTTCTCGCATTCTTTCTGAGGTTGCGTTGATGCAATATGCAGACAACATATTGCCACATTAGGGCGTTTGGCGCGGCAGTTTTGGCGATTTGGGACAACGGGCGTGCGTTTGATGGAGCGCGCCTAAATCAGCCCAAAATGCTCGAGCGCCGCAACGACACCGTCGTGATCGACGGTGTCGGTCACGTAATCGGCCTTATCCTTGAGATAGTCCGGCGCATTGCCCATGGCGATACCGACATCGACGGCGTTCATCAGCGAGACGTCATTGCTGGCGTCGCCGATGCCGTATACGGTTCCGTGGTGGGGATCGAGGGCGTCGAGTACAGACTGGATGCCCCCGCGCTTCGTGCATTCGCGGGGCGAGATTTCGGTTACCTCGAGTTCGAGCTCGTTAAAGCACAGTAGCGGCTCAAGTGCCTTATCTTGAGCGATGTGGTTGGCGAGTGATGTAGACATCAAGATCTTGTAGACACTGTAATGTTGCAGCTGCGTGACTGCGTCGCCCAGGGTGCGCGCGTATCCGGGAGCATCGTGCGCATCGGCACTCATGCGCACGACGCCGTTGAGGCCCTCAAAGCGGATGACCTCGCCCGATTGCTCAAGGTAAGGGGCAAGACGCTGCAGCATACTGGGCGTCATCGACAGATCGCGAATTGCGTGTCCGTTGATCTCGGCGTAACCGCCCGCAAGACAGACGATGCCGGTCCAAGGCAGCTCAAGAAGTTTGGGGTGGATGCAGCTCAGGGTGCGTCCCGTGCAGATAAAGGCCATGTTGCCGTTGGCGACAAACTCGCGGATTGCCTGCGAAACCGCCTCGTTGGGATAGGGGGAGAGGTCCCGCTCGTCTTCGGGAAGGTCTTGGGCGAGCCTAGGGTCTTGCCAGGCGAGCGTTCCGTCGATATCGAAGAAGCAAATAGCGCCGCGCTTATGGGCTGCGCTGGCGGCAGGGGAGGCCGAGGTGGTGGGCACAAATTCCGGCTCGAGGCCCATGATCTGGTCAAAATGCTCTTTAACGCGGGGAACGGAGATGCCGATGACCACCTGGGCGGTCTTGCCCGTAATGATGAGGCCCTTGGCGCCCACCGCGACAAACGACGCGTTATCTGCAACGATGGAAGGGTCTGCGACCTCGACGCGCAGGCGCGTGGCGCAGTTGGTTGCGCCCACGATATTGCCAACGCCACCTAAAAGCTGAATTACCCGCTCAGCGAGGACGTGATCTTGATCGGATCGACTATTGACCTCGTCATTGGGAGATTGCTCTTTGGCAAAGTCGCTTCCCGTTAAACAATCGATTGCCGCGCGATTGGCGACATGATCCTCGCGGCCCGGAGTCTTAAGGTCATAGACCAAGATGAGTGCTCGAAAACTAACAAAAAAGATGAGGCTAAAGGCAAGGCCGATACCGAGCGCCAAAAGATAGGCACCGGCATGCGTGCGCATGAGCGGAATAAAGTTGAAGGCTGCCATCTCCATCAGGCCGCCCGAGAAGATGCCGACGATGCCAAAGAGATTCATGGTTGTGGCAAGGCAAGACGATAAGACGGCGTAGAGCAAAAAGAGCCCGGGGTGGGTGAACATAAAGAGAAACTCGAGTGGCTCGGTAACGCCGCAAACCACCGAGGCGATGATGGCGGGAACAAGGATGACCCTGAGGCCGGCGCGGCGCTCGGGTTTTGCGGTGGAGTAGAACGCAGCTGCGATGGCAGGAAGGCCAAAGAGCTTGACCCAGCCGGTGGCGGTAAAACCGGCCCACGGCGCAAGCTCATTAAGGGGGCGCGTGCTATGGGAGAGGATGGGGAGCAAACTGCTCCACGTGGCGTAGATGCCGTCGTTAATGACCAGGTTGTCGTAGTAGATCGGCATGTAGAGCAGGTGGTGCAGGCCAAAGGGCTCGAGTGCTCGTTCTAAAAAGACAAAGATGCCCACGCCAAAGGGACCGACGCCTGCAAGCGCGTGACGCAGCGTATCGGTTACATCGTATACGTAGGGCACGATGGCGGCCGAGATAGCAGCAAGGGCAAACACGGCAAAAAAGCTGATGAGGTAGACCAGCGAGGAGCCCGAGAAGGTGCCGAGCCAATCGGGAATTTTGGCATCGTAGAAGCGGTCATGGATGGCGACGACGGTTGCCGATACCGCCAACGGGCCGATAATGCCGGTGTCGAGCGTCTTGATGCCGTCGATGACGGTGATACCGCTGGCGGAGGTCAAAGATGACGGGTACTCAAGTCCAAGGTTGTCTCCGCTCAGCTTAATGATCTCGCTCAAAAAGAAGCAGTAGGCAAAATAGGCGACGAGAGCCTCGAGGCAGCAACGAGCCGGTTGTTTTTGGGCAAGACCGATGGGCAGCGCTACGGCAAAAAGGAGCGGGAGGCGTTTAAAGACCGTCCACGAGCCGCGCTGGATGATAGCCCAGAAAACGTACCAAGGGGTTCCGTATACGGCGAGATCGCCGACGATGTCCGCAGTCGTTGCGAGAGCGGAGACGCCGACCATGAGGCCTGATATAGAAAACAGCATGGCGGGCGCGAACATTGCCCCGCCAAAGCGTTGGATTTTTTGCAGCATGTTCTGCCTTCCGAATATCGAGGCGCGTTGCGCGTGGGGAAACGTTTAAACAATGGATTCATTGTAGAGGACCAGACGATTGTCGTACCGGCAGTTTTGAGCGAAACCGATTTGGGCATGACAGAAACCGTCAACGGTTAAATCCTGTCGCTTTACCGATATTCGGTTTAAACAACTTTAAGAAATGCTATCGTGCCTAGCCGGAAATGAATAATGTAGAGGTGAAACAATGCCAAAAGCGATATACGAAGGAATCTACCGAGAAATACGCTCGCGCATCATTAATGGGACCTATGCGTTTCAGGAGATGCTGCCAACCGAAGCCGAGCTGACCGCGGAGTTCGGATGCACTCGCAATACCGTCCGTCGCGCCTTGGGTATGCTGGCCGACGGGATGTTTGTGCAGCCCATACACGGCAAGGGCGTGCGCGTTATTTGGCTTAAGGGCGAAACCGACATGTTGGGCGCACTCGAAGAGGTTGAGTCGTTTGGCGAGTTTGCAAAGCGCAACAATGCCGTTGCATCGACGGACGTTAAGTCTTTCGAACATCTGGTTTGCACCGAGCAACTCTCTCGTCACCTGGGCTTTAAGGTGGGCGAGGAGTTGATTCGCGTAGTGCGTGTCCGAAGCCTCAACGGCAACGCGCGCCAAGTGGACCATGGCTATTTTTTGGCGTCGATCGCCAAGGGCCTGACTCCCGAGATCGCGGCAGATTCTATTTACGGCTATCTGGAGCACAAGCGCGGTGTCAAAGTGATGGCGAGCCGTCGTACGGTGAGTGTCGAGCTCGCCAACGATGAGGACTGCAGCTATCTTGACCTCGGCAAATACAACTGCGTTGCCGTCATGGAGAGTCAGTCGTACACCTCGGATGGCATCTTGTTTGAGGTGACGCACACTCGCACACACCCCGAGATCTTCCATTACCGCGTCAATTCCAAGCGATAGCCGGCTAGCTCGCAGCCTGACGAGACTCATGGCCTCAAAGAGAAAACGCCCGGTCAAACCGACGGTACATCGGCTTGACCGGGCGTTTTCTCTGCATTCGATAACAAATAATTGTTTATACAAAACTTGTCAAGTATCAAGTTGAAATTACCGTTCACCGAAGTTTTTCTACCGCTCTAGTAATACTTGTTCAAACAACTAGCCAAATAGCGTATCGTTCAAATCAGCAAAAGGGGCAAAGTCCCCGAGCCAATCTCCGAAGGCGGCGGCAAAGGGTGCCGCCACGGTGTGAAAGGGTGGATTGTAATGAAGAACGAAATGAGCAGAAGGCAGTTCCTGGGCTTTGCTGGTTCCGCGGCTGCAGTTCTTGGTCTGGGCCTCGTGGGTTGCGGTGGTTCTGCCGGCTCCGGCTCCTCTGCTTCTGGTGACGCTGCCGAGGTCTACTTCCTCCAATTCAAGCCCGAGGTCGACAAGGAGTGGAAGGAGATCGCCAAGGCCTATAAGAAGGAGAAGGGCGTCGAGGTCAAGATCGTGACCGCCGCTTCTAACACCTACGAGGAGAAGCTTAAGTCCGAGATGTCCAAGAGCTCCGCTCCGACCCTGTTCCAGGTCAACGGCCCCACCGGTCTTAAGAACTGGAAGGATTACTGCGCCGACCTGTCCGATACCAAGCTCCGCGGTGAGCTCATTGATGACTCCCTGGCTCTGCAGTCCGAAGGCAAGGATGTGTGCATCGACTGGGTTCAGGAGAGCTTCGGCATTATTTACAACAAGCAGCTGCTCGAGAAGGCTGGCTACAAGGCCGAGGACATCAACTCCTTCGACAAGCTGAAGGCTTGTGCCGATGACATCCAGGCCCGCAAGGACGAGCTTGGTGTCGAGGGTGCCTTCACTTCCGCCGGCATGGACGACTCCTCCAGCTGGCGCTACACCACCCACCTTGCCAACATGCCGCTCTACTACGAGTTTGAGAAGGAGCACAACCAGGAGGACGACGAGATCAAGGGTGAGTTCCTCGACAACTACAAGCAGATCTTCGACCTGTACATCACCGACTCCACCTGCGATCCTTCGCAGCTTGCTTCCAAGACCGGCGACGACGCCACCAACGAGTTCGCAACCGGCAAGGCCGTCTTCTACCAGAACGGCTCTTGGGCCTACTCTGACCTCGTCAAGGCCGGCATGACCGACGATCAGATTGGCATGATGCCGATCTACATCGGTGTTGACGGCGAGGAGAACCAGGGCCTGTGCTCCGGCGGCGAGAACTACTGGTGCGTCAGTTCCCAGGCTTCCGAGGATGCCCAGAAGGCCACCGAGGACTTCATGTATTGGTGCGTCACCGCTGACACCCCGACCAGCATCATCGCCGACAAGATGGGTCTGACCGCTCCGTTCAAGAGCGCCAAGGAGACCACCAACGTCTTCTCGCAGCAGGCCGTTGCCATGGCCAAGGACGGCAAGAAGACCGTCGCTTGGGACTTCGTCTACATTCCCTCCGAGGAGTGGAAGAAGAACCTCAAGCAGGCTCTGATTGCCTACGCTGCCGATAACAGCAAGTGGGACGGCGTCAAGAACGCCTTCGTCGATGGCTGGAAGACCGAGAAGGCCGCTTCCGAGTAAGCAGTTGCTGCCCAAGCTATCTGATTAGCGACAGGGGGCGGGCAGACGTTGGTTTGCCCGCCCCCTGCATATTGAAAGGACCCTTTTATGGGCAAAGCACTCAAGCGCTGGTGGCCGCTCTTTATGCTGCCCACGTGCCTGGCGTTTATGATCGGGTTCGTGATCCCTTTTATCCAGGGCTTCTATCTCTCGTTCTGCCAGTTTATTATCATTAGTAACGCGCACTTTGTCGGTATCGAGAACTACGTGCGTGCGCTGTCCGATCCGCAGTTCTCCACGTCGTTCTTCTTTACCGTGGCGTTTGCCTTCCTGTCGACGGTGCTCATCAACGTGATCGCCCTGGCCATTGCGCAGGCGCTCACCCGCAAGGCGCTCAAAGGCACCAACATCTTCCGTACGATCTTCTTTATGCCTAACCTGATCGGCGGCATCGTGCTGGGCTACATTTGGCAGATTCTGATCAACTGCCTGCTCTCCAACGTGGGCGCCCAGCTCATCGCTCTTAACTCTGCTGCTGGCTTCTGGGGCCTTATCATCCTGACCCTGTGGCAGCAGGTCGGCTACATGATGATCATCTACATCGCTGGTCTGCAGTCCATTCCGTCCGACTACATCGAGGCCGCCAAGGTCGACGGCGCTACGGCATGGCAGACGTTTTGGAAGGTTAAGATCCCTAACCTGATGCCGACCATCACCATCTGCCTGTTCCTGTCCATCACCAACGGCTTTAAGCTGTTCGACCAGAACCTCGCCCTTACCGGCGGCGCCCCCGCGCACTCCACCGAGATGCTCGCCCTGAACATCTACAACACGTTCTATTCGCGTGCCGGTATCGCATGGCAGGGCATTGGTCAGGCCAAGGCGGTTATCTTCTGCATCCTGGTCGTGGCCATCTCCATGATCCAGCTTAAGGCCACGAGGTCCAAGGAGGTGCAGCAGTAATGAAACGCGATAAGGTTATCAACCGCGCGCTCTCGATTTTCTTTACGATCCTGTCGCTCGCGTGGATCTACCCTGTGTTTATGATCGCGCTTAATTCTTTTAAGAAAGCGACCGCAATCAGCACCACCACGGCATTCGATCTGCTCACGCCCGAGACGTTCAACGGCCTCGCAAACTACATGCACGCCCTTAACGAGCAGGGCTTTGCCTCGGCATTTATGTACTCGCTCATCATCACGGTCACGTCGGTCGTGCTGATCTTGGTGTGCTGCTCCATGTGCGCTTGGTACGTGGTTCGTGTCAACAACAAGATCTCGAACTTCTTCTATTACCTGTTCGTGTTCTCGATGGTCGTGCCGTTCCAGATGCTCATGTTCACGCTGTCCAATTTGGCGGACCGCATCGGCTTCAACACGCCGTTCAACATCTGCTTTATCTACCTCGGCTTTGGCGCGGGCCTGGCGGTCTTTATGTTCGCCGGTTTTGTAAAGAACATCCCGCTCGAGATCGAGGAGGCGGCCATGATTGATGGCTGCAACCCGGTCCAGGTGTTCTTTAAGATCGTCCTTCCCATCATGAAGCCCACCTATCTTTCGGTCGGCATCCTCGAGACCATGTGGGTCTGGAACGACTATCTGCTGCCCTACCTTACGCTCGACTCCACCAAGTACAAGACCATTCCTATCTTGATCCAGTACTTCCGCGGCGGCTACGGCCACGTCGAGCTCGGCCCCATGATGGCCTGCATCATGATGGTCGTTATCCCCATCGTTATCATGTACATCCTCTGTCAGAAGTACATCATCGACGGTGTGGTGGCAGGTGCCGTCAAGGGCTGATGCCGTAACTGTTTTGCAAGTTTTGGCGGCGCCCCTCAGCGCGGCGCCGCATATCGAAAGGTAGAGACATGGCCGAGATCGTTCTCAAACATGTTCAGAAGGTGTATCCCAACAACGAGTCAAAAAAGAAGGGCTTCTTTGGCAAAAAGAAGAAGACCGAGGAGAAGAAGCACAACCTCAAGGTTACCGAGGACGGTGTGCTCGCTGTAGAGGACTTCAACCTCACCGTTCACGACCAGGAGTTCGTCGTCCTCGTTGGCCCCTCTGGCTGCGGTAAGTCCACGACGATGCGCATGGTCGCCGGCCTGGAGGACATTACCTCGGGCGATGTGCTCATCGACGGCAAGCGTGTCAACGACGTGGCGCCCAAGGACCGCGACATCGCCATGGTGTTCCAGAGCTACGCTCTGTACCCCAATATGACGGTGTACGAGAACATGGCATTTACGCTCGAGCTCAAGAAGGTTCCCAAGGACGAGATCGACCGCAAGGTTCGCTCTGCTGCCGAGATTCTGGGCATTACCGAGTACCTCGACCGTAAGCCCAAGGCGCTCTCCGGCGGCCAGCGCCAGCGTGTCGCTATCGGCCGCGCCATCGTGCGTGACCCCAAGGTCTTCCTGATGGACGAGCCGCTGTCCAACCTGGACGCCAAGCTTCGTAACCAGATGCGTGCCGAGCTCATTAAGCTGCGCCACGAGATCAAGGGCACGTTCATTTATGTTACTCACGACCAGACCGAGGCTATGACCCTCGGTGACCGTATCGTGGTCATGAAGGACGGCGTTGTCCAGCAGATCGCCACGCCGCAGGAGGTCTTCAACCATCCCGCGAACATCTTCGTCGCCGGCTTCATCGGCGTGCCGCAGATGAACTTCTTCGATGCCCAGCTGGTGCGCTCGGGCAACGGCTTTACCGTCAAGACCGAGGATATGAACGTGGCGCTCGCCCCCGAGACTTGCGTTCAGCTTGCCCTCAACTGGGACGGCGGCGACGTGAAGGAGATCACGGCCGGCGTGCGTCCCGAGCAGATCCTGCTTGCCGACAAGGGCGAGGAGGGCGCGCTCCAGGGTACCGTCGAGGTGACCGAGCTCATGGGCTCGACCGAGCATGTCCACGTGACCGCTCCCGACGGCCAGTTTGTCCTGATTATCCCCGTCGTCGACCTCGAGGCCAAGGGCGCGCTCAAGGCTGGCGACACCATCTGGTTCAAGTTCGAGAAGAACGCGACCCACCTCTTCGATAAGGTTTCTGGCAAGAACCTTATCTAGGCCCGGTGCATCCAGGCCCTCCCTTTGGGCGACTGCGGTATTGCCATCCTTTTGCCGCGGTCACATATAAGGCTCCCCTCCCGTCCACTGGGCGAGAGGGGAGCCTTTCTTTGTGTTGGGGCTGTCTGACCGGTCGTTTGTCTCGATCTGTAACGGGTGAGGCTGATTTCGGACGTTAGATGTTACAGATCGAGATAGACCCAAGGGGAGGGGCCGGTATGTCTCAATCTGTAACAGCTGGGGCCGTTTTTACCGAGTAGCTGTTACAGATCGAGATTCTTCGGTCGAGTCGGGTTGCAGGGTAACGTGCGGGCACAAAAAACGGAGCCGTGTCGCCACGACTCCGTTTCTCAAGAGGATGGGTAAGGGAAGTGAAATTAGTTCAGGTGCCAGATCTCGTCGTTGTACTGGGAGATGGTGCGGTCGGACGAGAAGGTGCCGGCGTTGGCGATATTGATGAGCGCCTTGCGCATCCAGGCGTCCTGGTCCTCGTAGTCGGCCAGCACGCGCTCCTTGGTCTGGATGTACTCCTCAATGTCGAGCAGGGCCATAAACCAGTCCTTGCCCTTAATGTCGTCGTGCAGGCGCTGCAGGCGCTCGGCGTTGCCGGTCGCCATAAAGGCGGGGTTGGTGATAAAGTCCACCAGCAGCTTGATACCGGGCTTGCGGTAGAGTGCGCTGGCGTTATAGCTGCCGTCGGCGTAGAGCTGCTCGACCTGTTTGGACGAGGCACCAAAGGTATAGATGTTCTCGTCGCCCACGAGCTCGGCAATCTCCACGTTGGCGCCATCGAGCGTGCACAGGGTTAGGGCGCCGTTGAGCATGAACTTCATGTTGGAGGTGCCGCTCGCCTCCTTGGAGGCCAGGCTGATCTGCTCGGAGATGTCAGCGGCGGGGATCACGCGCTCGGCGGCGGTGACGTTGTAGTTCTCGATCATGACAACCTGCAGGTAGGGAGCCACGTCGGGGTCGTTTGCAATCCACTGGGAAAGCGTCAGGATCAGATGGATGATGTCCTGCGCGATAGTGTAGGCAGGCGCTGCCTTGCCGCCAAAGATGATGGTGACGGGGTGCTCGGGTTTATTGCCGTTCTTGATGTCGAGATACTTCCAGATGATGTAGAGCGCGAGCATCTGCTGGCGCTTGTACTCGTGGATACGCTTGACCTGAACATCGATGATGGCGTTGGAGGGAATGGTCACACCCTGCTCGAGCGCCATGAACTGGCGCATGATGGCCTTGGCCTCGGCCTTGGTGGCGGCCAGACGCTCAAGAACATCTTTGTCGTCAACGAACTCGGCAAGCTTGCTCAGGTCGCCGGTGCTGCGCCAATCGGTGCCGATTACATCGTCGAGCAGGCTGGCGAGCGCGGGGTTGGCGCCATGGATCCAACGGCGGAAGGTGATGCCGTTGGTCTTGTTGGAGAACTTCTCGGGATAGATTTCGTAGAACGGGTGAAGTTCGGTGTCCTCCAGGATCTTGGTGTGGAGTGCGGCGACGCCATTGATGGAGAAGCCAAAGTGAATGTCCATGTGGGCCATGTGGACGGTGTCGTGCTCGTCGATGATGGCGACGCGCGGGTCGTCGTGCTCGGCCTTGGCGACCTCGTCGAGCTTGACGATGATGTCGGCGATGGCGGGGGAGACCTTCTGCAGGCTGGCGAGCGGCCACTTCTCGAGCGCCTCGGCAAGGATCGTGTGGTTGGTGTAGGCGACCATGGAGCGCACGATGGCAACGGCCTCGTCAAACTCAATGTCGTGCTCGGTGGTGAGCAAGCGAATGAGCTCGGGAATGACCATGGTGGGGTGTGTGTCGTTAATCTGGACCACGGCGTAGTCGGCCAGATCGTGCAGATTGCTGCCGCGTTCGGTGGCCTCGTCGATGAGGAGCTGAGCGGCGTTGCTCACCATGAAGTATTCCTGGTAGATACGAAGCAGGCGGCCCTGCTCGTCGGAATCGTCGGGGTACAGGAACAGGGTGAGGTTCTTGGCGATCTCGGTCTTGTCGAAGTCGATGGAGCTGCCGGGGACCAGGCCGTCGTCGACACTTGCCAGGTCGAACAGGCGCAGGCGGTTCTTGGTGGGCTGGCCGTAACCGGGCACATCGATGTTGACGAGCTTGGAGGTAACGGCAAAATCGCCGAACTCGACGGTGTAGGAGCGGTCATCGTCGACTAGGATGTCCTGCTCACCGAGCCACTCGTCGGGGACGGCCTTCTGCTGGTTGTCGACAAAGCGCTGACGGAACAGACCGTAGTGATAGTTGAGGCCCACGCCATCGCCGGTCAAGCCCAGCGTGGCGATGGAATCCAGGAAGCATGCGGCCAAGCGGCCCAGGCCGCCGTTGCCGAGTGACGGCTCGACCTCGAACTCCTCGATCTTGTTGAGGTCGTGGCCTGCGGCGGTGAGCTGGTCCTTAACCTCGTCGTAGATGCCGAGGTCGATCATATTGTTGATGAGCAGCTTGCCGATCAAAAATTCGGCGGAAATGTAATAGAGCTTTTTCTTGCCGTTGTTGAGCGGGCGGGCGGCGGAGCGCTCCTGCACGAGTTTGACCAGCAGCTTGTAAATGCGACGGTCGTCGAGCTGCTCGAGCGAGGTGCCAAAAGACTGCTCGGCGAGTTCCATGAGGTTAATTTGGGGCATGTTTTCTCCTGTGATGGGTTGTTTCATGTCTGCAATTCATAAGAAGCCCGCGCGAGGGGATTGGGGTGGCCTCGCGCGGGAAAAGCAAGCGCGTTCGCACGGTGGGGAGGGGTTGGGCGCGGTAGCTCCTATTGAGGAAGCTCGATTTCGGCTTCCGACGGGATGCGGAAGTAGGTCTCGGTCCAGTCGGTGAGTTTGTGCTCGAGCTCGCGGGTGATGGCGCCGTCGAGCATGCGCCAGGTCCAGTTGCCGCCCAGCGTGGCAGGGGTGTTGATACGCGCCTCGTTGCCCAAGTTGAGCAGGTCCTGCATGGTGTAGATGCACGTGTCGCTCACGCTGGCGGCGATGGTGCGATTGAGTGCATCTGCCATGGGTTCGCCGGCCTGCTGATGGGTGTACAGGGCTGCCTGCTCACGCTGACGCGGGGTGGCCGTTCCCTCAAACCAACCGCGCGCCGTCTCGTTGTCGTGGGTGCCCACATAGGCGACGGTGTTGGCGATGTAGTTATGCGGCAGGTAGTACGAGTTGGTGCCCTCAAAGGCAAACTGCAGGATCTTCATGCCGGGGAAGCCCGAGTTGTCGCGCATGTCGATGACGCCGGGGGTGAGGAAGCCCAGGTCCTCCGCGATGATGGGCAGCGTGCCGAGCTTTTCCTCGAGCGTCTTGAAGAACTTGAGGCCGGGACCCTGCGTCCACGAACCGTAGGACGAATCGGGCGAGGAGAACGGCACCTCCCAATAGGCCTCGAAGCCGCGGAAGTGATCCAAGCGGATGACGTCGTACATGTCGAGGGCGGCGCGAATGCGGCCCTCCCACCAGGAGAAGCCGTCGGACTCCATGGCGTCCCAGTCGTAGATGGGGTTGCCCCAGTACTGGCCGGTGGCCGAGAACTGGTCGGGCGGCGTGCCGGCGACGCTCACGGGATTGCCGGCGGCGTCGATCTTAAAGAGCTCGGGCGTGGCCCACATCTCGACGGAGTCACGCGAGACATAGATGGGCAGGTCGCCGATGATGAGAATGTCGCGCTCGTTGGCATAGGTCTTGAGGCGGCTCCACTGGCGATCGAAGAAGTACTGCGTCATCTGGTGGTAGAGCATACGCGCCGGATGGTCGGCGCAGACCTTGGCGGAAGCCTCGCCGCGGGTGCGGAGCTCCGCGGGCCACTCCCAAAACGCCTTGAGACCGCACTCCTCTTTGACGGTCATGAACTCACAGTAGGGGATGAGCCAGTCCTTGTTGGCCTGGATAAAGTCATCGAAATCGGCCGGCTTGTCGGCAGCAAAGCGCTCGGCGGCGCGGTCGAGAATCTGACGGCGGCCGCCAAAGATGGCACCGTAGTCGACGTTACTGGGGTCAGAACCCAGGTACACGCCATCGATATCGCGCTGCTCTAGATACCCTGCCTCGATAAGCTCGGCAAAGTCGATAAAGTTGGGGTTGCCTGCGCGGGCCGAGAACGACTGATAGGGCGAGTCACCATAGCTCGTCGTCGTAAGGGGCAGAATCTGCCAATAATGTTGTTTGCACGAGGCGAGAAAATCGACGAAGTCGTAGGCGTTCCAGCCAAAGCCGCCGATGCCGTACGGTCCGGGCAGGGACGAGATGGGCATGAGAACACCGCTTGCACGCTCCATGGATGTGCTCACCAACCTTCTTGTTGTGGGATCGGCCTGCAGATGGGTGAACAGCCCGTCCCGAGTTTTAGAGTCGATGCCCCTATTGTAGAACATGTTGTTTAAACATGTATAGGCGAGATTAAAAAGTTGGCCCATTTTCGGTAAATGGTTACGCGCCATGAAAAAAGCCCCGGTCTCACATCGTGAGATCGGGGCAAGAACGGTTTGTAGGTTTTTTGCTACTCGGCATCGGCGAAGCCGTTGGGGTTATGGCTCTGCCAATTCCAGCTGTCGCGGCACATGTCCGCGATATCGTACTGGGCCTTCCAGCCCATCATGCGCTCGGCCTTGGAGGCATCGCACCAGTTGGCGGCGATATCGCCGGCACGGCGTTCGCGAATCACGTAGGGCAGCTCCTTGCCGCACGCCTTGGAGAAGGCGGCGACGACCTCGAGCACCGAGGTGCCGGTGCCGGTTCCCAGGTTAAAGATCTCGACACCGGTTTTGCCGTTCATCCAGTTGAGGGCGGCAACGTGACCAGATGCCAGGTCGCACACGTGGATGTAGTCGCGCACACCGGTGCCGTCGGGGGTGGGGTAGTCGTTGCCAAAGACCTGAACGGCCTCGAGCTTGCCCACGGCGACCTGGGCGACATAGGGAACCAGGTTGTTGGGGATGCCCTTGGGGTCCTCGCCGATCAGGCCTGACGGATGAGCACCGATGGGGTTGAAGTAACGGAGCAGCACGACGTCCCACTCGGGGTCGGCGGTGTGAACATCCATGAGGATCTGCTCAATCATCCACTTGGTCCAACCGTAGGGGTTGGTCGCGGGCTTCTTGGGATCTTCCTCGGTGACAGGCGGATTGTCCGGATCGCCGTAGACGGTCGAGGAGCTCGAGAAGATGATGGACTTGCAGCCATGGTTGCGCATGACGTCAATGAGCACCAGGGTGTTCTCGATATTGTTATGGTAGTACTCGACGGGCTTGCTCACCGATTCGCCGACGGCCTTAAAGCCGGCGAAGTGGATGACGCGGTCGATCTGGTGGGTATCGAAGATCTTGTTCATCGCATCGCGGTCGAGCACGTTGGCCTCGTAGAAGGTGAGGTTCTTGGCGGCCTCGTCGCCCACGATGGTCTTGACGCGGTCGATGGCGACGGCGCTGGAGTTGGAGAGGTCATCGACGACGACGACCTGGTAGCCGCCCTCGAGCAGCTGAACGACGGTGTGGGAACCGATGAAACCGGCACCGCCGGTAACGAGGACGCAGGTGTCTTTGGGGTCGAGTGCTTGGGACATGTAGTCTCCTATCGAATCAGGAACACTTCTTGAGGGGAGTATAGCGCAGCTAGGTGCGGTGCAACTGTTTGACACAATGAAGAGCAGAGCAGTGATAACGTACTCATAGGACGGGAATGCATAACGGTTCATGGTAGTTCCAGGCTGTTCACATGCCGCCGGCCGTGCGGTTTTCTGCCGTTCGTGGAAATCGTTGGGATGCGTCGGATGTACGGTAATATGTATGTCTTGAGCGACATATAAACAAAACATGTAACGGAGTACATATGTCACCAAACAGCGATTCCATCTTTACTCAGGAGCTCTCGCGCCGCACCGCCCTCAAGGCCCTGTTCGGCGCTGCTTCTGCTGCAGTTCTTTTTGGCCTACCTGCCCGCGCCCATGCTGCCGAGGCCAGCCAGGAAACCACCGACAAGCTGAATGCCGCCCAGGCCCAGCTCGACGAGGTCCAGGCCCAGCTTGATAGCATCGCCAACGAGTATGCGGCGCTCGCTAACAAGAACGCTCAGACGCTCAACGACATCGAGGGCGTCCAGGGCCAGATCGACGACACCCAGGAGCAGATCGACACCAAGAAGTCGGAGCTCAAGAAGAAGCGTAACGAGCTTTCCGATCGCGTGGCGGCAAGCTACAAGTCGGGTGGCACCAACATCTTGTCGCTACTGCTCGCTTCTGGCTCGTTTGAGGAGCTCGTCGCCAACGCGCATTACGTCGAGAAGATCAACAAAAGTGACCGTGACGCCATCGAGGACATCCAGACCATCCAGCAAGAGCTCGATACGCAGAAGTCCGAGCTCGAGTCGCAGAAGGCCGACTTAGAGAAGCTCAAGGACCAGCAGACTGCCCAGATGCAGGACATGCAGGCCAAGCAGCAAGAAGTCCAGACCGTGCTGAACGGTCTTTCCGACGACGTCAAGGAGCTCATGGCTCAGCGCGATTCCGAGATCCTCGCTGCCGCCCAGGCTGAGGAGGCCGCTAGGAAGGCTGCCGCTGCCGCGGCTGCCGCGAACAAGAACAATTCCTACTCGGGTGGTTCGAGCTCGGGTGGTGGATCGTACGCGCCCGGAACTCCGCAGCAGAATGCCGGCTCGGGCAAGCAGCAGGCTGTCGTCAACGCGTGCTACTCCACGCCTTCGCCGGGTCAGAACTGGTGCGCGGCGTGGGTCACCAATGTCTTCCGTAACGCCGGCGTTGGCTACTTTGGAGGCAATGCGTGCGACATGTTTAACGCCTGGTGCTATAGCTCCGACCGCTCGGCGCTGCAGGTGGGCATGATCGTGGCCGATTCCTCGCACAGCGGCACGGGTGCTCCGGGCCTTATCTACGGTCATGTGGGTATCTACGTTGGCGGCGGCATCGTTATGAGCAACGAGGGTGCCATTACATCGAAGTCGCTCGATTCGTTCATTAGCTTCTATGGCACTGGCTCTGGCGTGCGCTGGGGCTGGCTTGGCGGTATTGCGCTGTCGTAACGGCGGTTTGGTCCGGGACAGTCCGAGAGGCATAAGGTTGCCTGCTCGGGCAGTCCTGCTCGCACGGAGAGCACATTAAGTGCTCTCCGGCTCGTGCGGAACTCGCGATCAATCAAATATATTGCGGGAGGGGGCTTATAGGACAAAATGTGTGTCCCGATAGAACATCCGTTTCCATCCATTAATC
>CABQNA010000006.1 GCA_902465425.1 uncultured Collinsella sp. | reverse complement strand
CGGTGTTGGTGGCGCCGCAGCTGCAGGTCCATGCGCCGGTCGCAGGTGCGGCAGCGGGTGCCGGTGCGGGAGTCGGAGCCGGCTGCGGGGCAGCCTGCTGCTGTGCCTGACCGGCGGCGAACAGCTGGCTAGCGTTCATGCCGCCCATGCCACCTGCCATGCCCA
Organism: uncultured Collinsella sp.; assembly: GCA_902465425.1. GTDB lineage: Bacteria > Actinomycetota > Coriobacteriia > Coriobacteriales > Coriobacteriaceae > Collinsella. The sequence continues at coordinate 23,336 of CABQNA010000006.1, read as the reverse complement.
TGCCCATAAAGCCTGCCATCGCGCCGTTGGGGTTGGCGGCTGCCGCGCGCATTGCGTCGCTCTGGGCGCTGGCAATGTTGGCGGCTGCCATGGTGGGATCGCGCATGACCGCGGCTTTCTGCAGGTCCTTGATCATCTGCTCGTCTTCTTGCGAGGCGGCGATGGAGTTGACGCCAAAGCTCACGATTTCGACACCACGCAGGTCGCGCCAGTCGGCAGAGAGGACCTCGTTGAGCGCGCGGGCGAGCTCGGTGGTGTGGCCGGGGATGGCGCTGTAGCGGATGCCCATCTCCGAGATCTTGGCAAAGGCGGGCTGCAGGGCGGTGAGCAGCTCGGACTTAAGCTGGCTGTCGATCTTGTCGCGCGTGTAGCTATCGGTCACGTTGCCGCATACGTTGGTGTAGAACAGCAGCGGGTTGGTGATGCGGTACGAATACTCGCCGTTGCAGCGCACGGAGATGTCAACGTCCAGGCCAATGTTGTTATCGACCACGCGGAAGGGCACGGGTGAGGCGGTGCCGTACTTGTTGCCGATGATCTCCTTGGTGTTGATGAAGTAGACGCGCTGGTCCTTGCCCGCGTCGCCGCCAAAGGTAAAGCGGCTGCCGATATTGGCGAAGGTCTCCTTGATGGAATCGCCCAGGTTGCCGCTAAAGACGCTCGGCTCGCTGCCGGTGTCAAAGACAAACTCGCCAGGCTCCAGCGCAACCTCGATGATCTTGCCGTTTTGCACCACGAGCATGCCCTGTCCGTCGTTGACGGCGATGACGGAGCCGTTGGAGATGACGTTGTCCTCGCCGCGCGTGTTGGAGCTGCGGCCACCGGTACGTTTGCTGCCCTTGCAGGCCAAGACGTCAGCAGGCATCGATTCGCAGTAGATAAATTCCTTCCACTGGTCGGCCATGACGCCGCCGGCGGCTCCCAATCCAGCTTTCAAGAGTCCCATGGTGATCTTCCTTTCTCGTCAAAGGCTGGGTGGTATTGGTCGGATTGCTTAGTCGTCCTTGTCGTCTTTCATGACAACGGTGGTCTCGGTGTGGCTGAAGGTGTCGTGTTTCTCGGTCAGGTCGAGCTCGCCACAATACTCATCGGCACAGGTTGCTTCGTTGGCCGTCTTGAGCTGGCCTACCAGTAACACGTCTCCGATAATCACGATGATCAGCGGCGCGATGATATTGATAAGGATGCCCTCGATATCAAAGGTGAGGTAATCCGGATCGAAGGCGTATTCCCCCATAAAGAGAATCTGGGAGAGGATAAATCCGATCACAAAGAACAGCACCGAGGCGATGGCGAGCTTGGGCTTGGAGCAGGGGAGCTCGCCGACCAAGCGGCCGGTCTGGCCGTTCATGGCAAACAGGTAGCTCTTGCCGTTCCACGAGGTGGAGAGCATCCAGACGGGGAACAGGGCGTAGTCGCTGTCTTCCCAGGTGTAGTCGAGCTGCTTGCTTTCGACCGTGGCATCGTCGTATTCATCGACGACGGTCTCGCGCAGGGCCGAGATCGTGCTTTCTTCCATACGGCGCTCGGCGCGCGCCTTGCAGGTCTCGCAGTCCTCGTCGTAACGGTTGGCGATGTAGCCGGGCATATATGCGACTGAGAACGGACGCAGTGCGTCGTAGTCAAACGGCTCGATGGCGTCCATGTGGCCGTCGGACATCTTGGACGATCCGTCGACGGGCACGCGCTTAAACGAGATATTGCCCTTGCGATAGGCATCGTAGTGGTCGGTGGTCGTGACGGTGCGATCGGATTCCTCGGTCACGGTCTCGTTGGTCGCGTCAAAGTATACTTCGCCGTCAACGCGGGCGCCGTAGAGCCAAAACGGCACGTAGACACCTTGGACCTCGTCGATGTGGTTGCCGGTGACAAAGCTCTTGGGCAGCAGGATCTTGCCCTTGTAGTGCTCCTTGAGTGCGGTCATGACATCGTCGCGTCCGAGTTTAAACGGAATCACCAGGTCGGGCGAGAAGTCGCCAGAGAGCTGGCCGGGCGCCACGGCGGAGTTGCCGCAGTACGGGCAGGTGGTGACGGCGACGGTGCCGTCGGACACGAGCTCGGCGCCGCACGACGAGCAGATGTAGCCGGCGTTTTGGGCGAGCTCCTGCACGGCATCGTCGGCAGCAGGTTTGGGAGCCGCGGCTGCGGCATCGGCTTTGGCATCTGCCTTGTCCTGGCGCTCGCGATAGAGGGCCTCGACTTCTTCGACTTCAAAACGAGAATCGCAGTAGTCGCAGACGAGCTTTTGCTCGGCACTGGCAAAATGCAGGGGACCACCGCAGGCAGGGCACTGATAGTTAACGCTCTCGAAGGCCATGATCGGTCCTTTCGCTGCCGGAGGCTATGCGCCGATGGCGCCGCCGCAGTATTCGCAGCGCCCGCTGGCATCGGGAATGGTGGTGGCTCCGCAGAAGGGGCAGGTCACCGCGGTCTTGGGGGCCTTGGCGGCCACGACGCTGTCGCGCGTCTCCTGGCGCAGCTGCACCAGCGCATCGCGGACTTCGGTTGCCTGGCGCTTGGCCTCGCGATATTCGATGGAGCCGCGCTGATCGATGGTGGAGTCGTTCACGCGCAGGTTGATCTCGGTAAAGTACGGCGTGTTGACGTGGATGGTCAGATTAAAGTCGTAATCCAGGTCGTAGCGCGGCGGGTTGTAGCTCTCGCGCTCGCCGTCCTTGGTCTCGCGATAGATCTCGGTGCGCTGCTCGTCGATATCCATATCGCAGCCGAGTACCTGCGAGAACTCGATGATGTCGGGATTGGCGTCGCGCCAGCGGCTCTGCGAAGTGATGATCAGCAGGCCCGCGTCCTCATCGAGCATAATATTGGTGCGCCCGGCAGAAAGCGTGCGCGTGGGGTTGAACGAAGACAGGCGTTCGGCGTTGGCCTCGCGGTAGGCGAGTTGCTCACGGATATCGTCCGCGGTGCTGGAGCGATAGCCGTGAAAGTAGGGGGAGAGCTTGCCGGCGCACTCTTTGCACAGGTAGCCTTCATTGATTTTTGTCTTACCTAGAAGTCCCAGCTCGGTACCGCAAATCGCGCACTCTTTCTTCTCGAACATCTTGTCAAAGAAGCCCATGGCTGCCTCCCATCAACAGGTAGCGTGTGTCACTTTTGATGATGGGGGAGTGCGCGATCCTTCGCGATACCCAGACGGCTCAAGGAGTCTCCACAACTGGGACATATGGCCCATTTTTGACTAGTCGTTGGGGACGTTCTTAAACGACTAGTCGCGGGGGACACTCTTCGGCTACTCATTGGGGACGTACTTAAATGAGTGGTAGTTGGAGACACTCCTGGCCGAGCTAGAGATCGCGCGCGTCCCTTCTGGTCCATGCGGCTCAAAATCGCGGCGTGATGTGGACGGCTGGGGTCGAATTGGCAACATTTCGAGCCTGGCTTCGATATTGAGACTGGTTCTTTATTAAAATAGATTTCCAGACAATTGAGCGGCCGGGGGTTAACCATGAGGGGCACGGGAGACACAACCGCATATCTGCGTCGGGGCATTCGGGAGATTATATGCCTGGCACTGTTCTTCTTCACGTTTTTGGCGTGCGAGTATCTCTTTGATGTGCGCATAGCCGAGTTCGTGCCATCGAGTGAGGTCGTCATCTACGAGAGCATCGTTGTCGGCGCGAGCGTGATTGGCTTTTTCGTGCGCCCATTTCTATACTATCGCCATCCCCAGGCGATCGATGCGACGAGCGATATTACAGGCGTGCTGTTGGTATCGGCGTTGCTGCTGATGATTATGGCAGTGCGGTTTGAGGTAGTAATTGCCGGCGGCCTGGTGGCGTGCTGCGCGCTGGGCTACTGCGGATCGACTGCCCATGCAAATTTTGCGAGGCGCTTTGCGCGAACGCCCTGCTTGGCGCGCGCCGCCGCACTTTCTTACGCCATGGGCGTTCTGGTGCAGGTGCTCAACCACATGGTGATGCCTGTCGGCATTCCTCAGCAGGCTGTTCTGGTTGTCTGTGCGATCGCGCAGGTGGCGTTGCTCCACGGTGCCCGACGCGCCAAGCTGCGCGACGAGTCCGATCCCAACTTTGAACCCAGTGCTGCCGGGCTTTCGGTAGATGCTCTGGAATATGGCGCCAAGTGGCATGACGATCCCGAGGCAAAGGCGGCATTCCGTCGCGCCGTAGTTCGCCTGACCGTGGCGACGGCGTATCTTTCCAGCGTATTCGCCGCTCTCAACGCGGGCTTTACGACCCTGCATGCTGTCGGAGCCGTCGATTTGGGCGATTGGCCGCGCCTGCTGCTTGTCGTGAGCTCGTTGGTCGCTGGCGCACTATTTGACCTGCACGGCCGCTCGTATATGAATATCGGCATGACATGTGCCGCCATACTGTCCACGCTTTCGTTCTTTGTGCTCATCGTCGATGGCAATGGCGGCAACGAGCTTGCTGCCACGATCATCTTTTATCTGGGCTCGGGCTTTTTCGTGGTGTTCTTTACCACAAAATATGCCGCCGTCTCGCTCTATGCGCGCTGGTCATATTTTTGGCCGTGCATGGGTCGCGTCGTCAACAACGTGTGCTCGATGCTCGTGACGGCGCCGGCGGTGGCGATCATCTTGAGTCAAAACGTGCTGGCTGCGGTCGGTGCGGCGCTCGTGATGTTTGTGGGCATTGCGATTACGCTGCTGGGGCAGTTGGGGCAACGAGCCGATGATGCCGTGATGCAGGATGGCCTGCCGCTTGCCACCGACGATCTTGGTGGGGATCTTGCGCCCACATGCTCCGACCCCGAGCCCGTGGAGGCAGCGGAGCTCACGTCCGATGAACGCCTCGATGCTTTCGTCGCCACCTTTGGGCTTACAGAGCGCGAGCGCGATATTCTTGAGGTATTGGTCGCTTCGGACCAGAGCGTTCAGGACATCGCCACAACGCTCTTCCTTTCGCGCTCCACGCTCTATCGCCACATTTCCTCAATCAACAAGAAGACCGATACCGCCTCGCGTGTGGCCCTTATCAACTTCTTCTGGTCCTGGACGCCCAAGGACTAGCTAATCCTCCAATAAGTTGCGGTGGAATAGTCCCTAAATTAAAGTCACGAGGCTTTAAACAGGAACTATTTCACCGCAATTGCTGAGGGGATAGATTGCGGCGGCGGCAGAGGCAACGGCAGTGGCAGGGGCGCTGGCAGCTGTGGTAGTGGCAACGGCAGCTGGCAGGGTGTTTTCCGTCTACTTGCTACAGCAGCTCGCCGTGGCGGGCAATGTAGCGGCGCTTTGCCAGCTGGGTGAGCGCGATGTAGGCAGAGACGATGCCGATGAGCAGCGCGAAGAAGCTCGTCGGCAGCGGCATGAGGCCCAGTGCATCGGCGATGGGGCTTGCCGGCAGCCAGGTGACGAGCGCCAGGCCCAGTACGGTGAGAACGCACAGTGTGGGCGCGGCGTGGTCGCGCGGGCTCGGCAGATGCGGGGAACGCAGCATGTGGACCACGAGTGTCTGCGACCACATGGACTCGACAAACCAGCCGCTCTGGAAGAGCGCAGCAAAGGTCGCCATACCCGCGACGTCGCCCGCGGCGGCAAGCTCGGACCAGCTTGCGTCCACGGCGGCGGGGCACACGACAAAGAAGAGCGCGGCGAAGGTCACGATGTCAAACAGCGAGCTCACGGGGCCCAGCTCGAGCGTAAAGCCCTTGATGGACGCGGCGTCCCAGGCACGCGGGCGGGCAGTCCAGGCGTCATCGACGGTGTCCCACGGCAGTGCGATGCACACGATCTCGTAGACCAGCGACAGCAGTACCAGCTGCAGGGCGCTCATGGGCAAAAACGGCAAGAACAGGCTCGCGACGGTCACGGACAGCACATTGCCAAAGTTGGAGCTCACCGTGGTCTTGAAGTACTTGAGCAGGTTGCCGTAAGTGCGGCGGCCTTCGATGATGCCGCGCTCGAGCACGCCCAGGTCCTTCTGAAGCAAGATGATATCGGCGGATTCCTTGGCAATATCGACGGCCGAATCGACCGAGATGCCGCAATCGCTTGCACGCATGGCGGCGGCGTCGTTGATGCCGTCGCCCATAAAGCCCACGGTGTGGCCGAGCATCTCGCGCATGACACGTACCAGGCGCGCCTTCTGCAGCGGCGAGAGCTTGGCGAAGAGGTGGGTTTTCTCGGCGCGCTCGGCAAGTTCGGCGTCATCGAGCGCATCGATCTCGGAGCCGAGCAAGACGTTGCTCGCATCGATACCAATCTGCTCGCAGACGGTGGCGGCGACGCGGTCGTTGTCGCCGGTTAGGACCTTGACCGCCACGCCCTTGGCCTCGAGGGTGGCGACGGCGCCCGCAGCACTTGCTTTGGGCGGATCGAGGAAGGCCAAAAAGCCCATCAGCACCATGTCGCACTCGTCGGCGATGCCAAACTCGCCCACGCAGCGCGGATTGGTCTTCTGCGCCACAGCAATTACGCGTAGGCCCTCGGCGTTAAGTCTGGCGACCTGCTTGCGAATCTGGGCGAGCTTGTCTTTGGTGAGCGGCTGAGCGATGCCATCGACCTCGACAAAGGAGCAGATCTCGAGCATTTCCTCGGCAGCTCCCTTGGTAACCATCTGGGTTTTGCCCTGGGCGTCGGCTACAACTACGCTCAGGCGACGGCGCGAGAAATCGAAGGGCACCTCGTCGACCTTGGTATAGCGGTCGCGCAGGCTCTGGCCCAGCATGGAATCGGGTGCGACGGTCGAGGGTGTCACATCGGCACGGTCGATTACGGCCAGGTCGATAAGATTTTTGAGGCCGGTCTGGAAGAAGCTGTTCAAAAACGCATGGCGCAGCACACGCGTGTCCTCGTCGCCATCGGTGTTGAGGTAGCGCTCGAGCACGATGCGGTCTTCGGTGAGGGTGCCGGTCTTGTCACAGCACAGGACGTCCATGGCACCCAGGTTTTGGATCGCCGGCAGTTCTTTGACGATAACCTGGCGACGGGCGAGGTCCTTGGCGCCCTGCGACAGGCTCGTGGTCACGATGACGGGGAGCATCTGCGGCGTAATGCCCACGGCTACGCTCGTGGCGAACAGCAGCGCGTCGATGACGTTGCCCTTGGTGGCGGCGTTGATGGCAAAGACGGCCGGCGCCATAGCGAGCATGAGGCGTACGAGCAACATGGAGACGCTCGAGACGCCGCGGTCAAACGCGCTCTTCTCGCCGCGCCCGTTGAGCATCTTGGCGATGCCGCCCAGGTAGGTGTCCGAACCGGTGGCAACGACAAGCGCCATGGCAGCGCCGTTTTGCACGGAGGTGCCGGTAAAGACGATGTTCTTGCAGGCAGAGAGCGGCAGCGCGGAGCCGTCGGCGCCCTCGACGACGGTGATGGCAGCGGTCTTCTCGACGGCCTCGCTCTCGCCGGTGAGTGCGGATTCGATGACAAACAGGTCGCGCGCGGTGATGATGCGGGCATCGGCTGGAACCATATCGCCGGCAGAGAGGCGGATCACATCGCCGGGGACGAGCTCGTCAAAGGGGATCTCGACGCGCTCGCCGTCGCGCAGGGCGGTGCAAGTGTTGGAGACCAGGTCCTTAAGGGCCTCGGCCGCATTGCCGCTGCGGGCTTCCTGGATAAACTTCATACCGCCCGATACCAGCAGCATGATGCCGATGACGATGACCGTGGAGGGGTCGCGCTGCGGCTCGGGTACGGCGAGCACGTCGATGTAGAGCGAGACCAGCGCGAGCGCGGCGAGGATGCCGGCGAAGGGATCGATGAACGCGTCGGCGATGCGGCGGGCGAGCGTTTTGGTCGTTGCCTCGATGGTGTTGGGGCCGACGGCGTTCAGGCGCTCAGTTGCCTGCTCGACGGTGAGGCCGTTTGCCGTGGCGTCAAGCAGTACGAGGGCGTCCTCGGCGCTATGGGTGGCGGCGAATATGGTGTTCTTGGATAGGCCGGTATGAGCGGCAGGGCGCGCCGTGCGGCGGCGCTTGGAGATGGCTTCGAGTACCGTGACGGTTTTGAGCATCAGCATAGGGTCCTCCTTGTTGAGGGGAGTTAGCGTACGTGTCGTATTTGCTTCAAAAAACCTAGATGTCGCTCACGTCAAGCTCTTGAGCCCACAAAGGGTGCAGCGCGCCTTTGTGGTGGTTTTGGCGATCTGCCGGTGGCGTTTATGCGTGTGCGGAGTCCTCGCGGCGTGCCGAGGGCGACATGCAGGTTTTTCGACTAGGACTGCCTTCCATGGCACACCTCCTAAAGGCTGAGCGCAGCGCGCTTTGGGTATCTCGTACCCCTTTTTAATCCGCCCGTATTCTTGATGAGGGGGTTTGACATGTCAACCCCATTGTTCGGAAAACCATTTCCCCTGACAAAGCCTTTACAGAATGCCGTGGCCCCAAAGCGCGCCCGCATCGACGCTTCGCCTGCGCTAAACTGGAAGGCACGTACGCGATTACGAGAGGAGCCCGCATGGAGGCTTACAAGCAAGAGTTCATCAAGTTTATGGTCGAGTCCGACGTTCTTAAGTTCGGCAGCTTTACGCTCAAGAGCGGCCGTCAGTCCCCGTTCTTTATGAACGCCGGCGCTTACGTGACGGGCTATCAGCTCAAGAAGCTGGGCGAGTATTACGCCCAAGCCATCCACGATAACTTTGGCGACGACTTTGATGTGCTGTTTGGACCGGCCTACAAGGGTATTCCGCTGGCCGTCGTGACCGCAATTGCCTACCACGAGCTGTACGGCAAGGAGGTCAAGTACTGCTGCGACCGCAAGGAGGCCAAGGACCACGGTGCCGATAAGGGCAACCTGCTGGGTTATGAGCCCAAGGACGGCGACCGTGTGGTCATGGTCGAGGACGTTACCACCAGCGGCAAGTCCATCGACGAGACCTATCCCAAGGTCAAGGCTGCTGCCGATGTCGAGATCAAGGGCCTGATCGTGTCCCTCAACCGCATGGAGGTCGGCAAGGGCGGTGTGACCACCGCGCAGAAGGAGATCGAGGCCAAGTACGGTTTCCCCGTCGCGAGCATCGTCTCCATGGCTGAGGTCGTCGAGACCCTCTACAACCACGAGATCGACGGCAAGGTTGTCATCGACGACGAGCTCAAGACCGCCATCGACGCCTACTACGAGCAGTACGGAGCACGGGAGTAGTAGTTACGCGGGTTTACCAACCCGCGTAACGGCTCGACGCTGCGCGGGCCGCATTTGGACAATCTGACGTTCAACTTCAAGGGCGCGACCAGAAGGTCAGCGCCCTTTCGTTTCACGTCACCTTGTCTCAAATGCGACCCGCTCGCTGGCGTTGCCAAAACATCGATGTGGTCATTGGGGACGTTCTTAAACGACTACCCAACGGCTATTGCGCACATGGCTCGCATGACAGCCGTCTCTTTTATGTTTCCTTTAGCCGTTGCTGCCTAGGATGGGGGTTAGTCGGCAGGAAGGGAGCGTCTATATGGACGACGCGAGCGAGCGCGCAATCGAAGAGGACATGCTCGATCAGTTCAACTACTTTGATGATGAGGACGAGGAGCTGATTGACCGTTGCGAGCCAGCGCCGCTCGATGCTTTCGACCTTGTTGATGAAGAGCCCGACGAGGACGAGGGCGAATCAGCGGAGCCTCCACAGCCTTCGCGCCTTGACTCGCTGCTTTCGAGAGCTCCCATGCACCACGGCGTTCGTGCCGGCGCGCTCCATATGAAAACTGACTGGCGCCAGATCGTGACGGCGGGCGATGAACTTGCCGTCGATGCGCCGCTCACCGATAAGTCGTCCATTATCTGCCGCACCGGCATGCTTATGCTGGCAAGCGGAACAGGTGCCTGGCGCGTGCGCGATACCATGAATCGTGTAGCCGCTGTACTCGGCGTCACGATTCACGTCGACCTGAGTCTCTTATCGTTTGAGTGCACCTGCATCGAAGATGGTCACTGCTTTAACGAGGTCGTCAGCCTACCCACAACGGGAGTCAATACTCATCGCATTTGGATGATGGAGAGCTTCTTAAAGGAAATCGAGATTTACGGGCGCCGGTTTACCGTGCACGAGTACCACGAGATGCTCAAGACCGTTGAGAGCTCAAAGCCTGATTACTCTCCCTGGCAACAGGGCCTTGCGGCAGCCTGTGCTTGCGGCGCCTTCGTCTTTTTGCTCGGCGGCGGCCCTATCGAGATGGCCTGCGCATTCGTAGGCGCTGGTGTCGGCAACTTTGCTCGCTCCCATATTCTCAAGCAGGGTCTTGGCCAGTTTAGCGCGCTGACGACGGGCGTTGCGCTCGCTTGCGTTTCGTATCTGCTGGCATTGCTCGGCCTTGGCCAGGTCGTACCGGGGGCAATGTCGCACCAAGAAGGCTATATCGGCGCCATGCTCTTTGTGATTCCCGGCTTTCCCCTCATTACGGCAGGCCTCGACATCGCTAAGCTCGATATGCGAAGCGGCATTGAACGTCTTTCGTATGCTGTGTCGATTATTGTGATGGCGACCCTCGTAGGTTGGATGGTTGCCGAATGTGTGGGGCTGGCACCGGATGATTTTGCCCCGCTCGGCCTTTCGCCGCTTGCTCTTACGCTCCTGCGCGTGGTGATGAGCTTCGTTGGCGTATTCGGCTTCTCGGTGATGTTCAACAGCCCGGTAAAGATGGCAGCGGCGGCAGGGCTCATCGGCGCCGTGTCTAATACCTTGCGCCTTACGCTCGTCGATGCGCCGACGCTGTTTCCCTTCTTGGGCCTGAGTGCGGGCATGCCTCCCGAGGCGGCTGCGTTTACCGGCGCGTTGGTATCGGGGCTGCTCGCGAGCTTGGCCGAAATCAAGCTCACCTACCCACGTATCGCCCTCACGGTGCCGTCGATTGTCATTATGGTGCCGGGCTTGTATCTGTATCGCTCGATGTATTACATGTGCACCTTCGACACGGTCAATATGCTCGGCTGGTTTGTGCGCGCAGTGCTCATCGTGGCGTTTCTGCCCGTTGGCCTGGGCGTGGCGCGTACGCTCACCGACCCTCGCTGGCGCCACACCAGCTAATTAGTGCAAGGGGGACAGGTTACTTTGCACCAAATGAGTTGCGGTGAAATAGGGACTGAATTGCTGCTTAAAGGGTCAAAACAGTCCGTATTCCACCGCAACTTATGGGGTCGGGGGATTGTTGGTGCCCTGCATCTTCATAAACTCAACGCTTACGAAGCGCGGGGTTTTCGTGCTAGGCTGGTTCCACCACATAAGTAGTCGCAGACGCACGTATCACGGGCGGGCGAGATGAAGTCCCAACAGCTCCATCTTGCCCGCCCGTTTTTGTTGCGTGGTGTCGCGGCGTAACACAGAAAGGACCATGCCCCTTATGCCTATCAACAAACGAGAGAGCCTGCTGTTCACCTTTATCATGTGCTTTTGCATGGTGCTCTGGATGAGCATCTACAACGTTGCCCTGCAGCATGGGGCCATCAACGGCGAGGTTGTTGCCGCTGCGTGGCTCGGCTTCCCCGTTGCCTACGTCTTTGCCATGTGCTGCGACTGGTTTATCGCCAGCCCGCTGGCCAAAGGCTTCGCCTTCAAGTTCCTGGTTACTCCGGGCAAGAGCTCGCCGCTCGCTATGACGCTCGCCGTCAGCTCCTGCATGGTCGTTCCCATGGTCATCATCATGTCGCTCTACGGTGCGTGCGAGGGCCTGTTCCACATGCCCGGCGGCCCGCTCGCAAACCTGCAGGCGCTGCCGATGATGTGGCTCGTCAACATTCCGCGCAACTTTATCATGGCCCTGCCCTGGAACCTGCTGGTGGCCGGTCCGGTTGCTCGTTTTGTCTTCCGTCGTGCCTTCCCTATGGGCACGGTCTTTGCCGAGCAGCATATGGAACTCGTGCGCATGCCTGGTGCTCCCACTGCCGATGCCGTCAATGACGTTGCCGAGCGCATGGACGCCGAGCCCGCCTGCTAGACAGCAGCTCAAAACCAAACCGCCAAACGGACCTGAGCAATTCCTTTTTTGTAGACGTTGTCGCGCGGCTACGGGTGGGAAAGGCCCCAACGGTTAACATATACTCCATATGGGTAAAGAGACCAAAGCGCTGCCGCGGGGCGGCGCTTTGCGTTTGAAAAAACTAGCTCGTCTAAGAGGAACTAGCATGTTAGACCGTTTTACCGATCGTGCGCGTAAGGTCATGTCCATGGCCAAGCAAGAGGCGCTCGATCTTCATTCGAATAAGGTGGGCACCGAGCACCTGCTGCTCGCGCTTGCCAAGGAGGACGAGGGCATTGCCGCCGAGGCGCTGCGTTCGCTCGACATCTCCTACGATGACATCATGGATACTCTCAAAGAGGTTCAGACCACGGTTCCCGAGCCCAGTGAGGAGACCGAGGCGGCCAAGCTCGCCTTTACGCCGCTCGTCATTAGCGTGATGGAGCGTTCATTCCGCGTGGCACGCGAGAACAACCAGACCTACGTGTCGACCGAGCACTTGCTGATCGGCATCGTCGAAGAGGGCAACGGCATGGCCATGGACATCCTCATGCGCCTGGGCGTGTCGTCCGCCTCCATCAAAAAGGCTATCGAGAAACTCACCGCCAAGGACCAGGACAAGAAGCGTCCGCTCGCCGGTGCCGGTGCTGGTCGTCCCGGTGCGGGCCTGCCGTTCTTTAGCGGCTCGGATGCCTCTCAGCAAAAGGGGAGTGGCACCGATACGCTCAAGCAGTTCGCGACCAACCTCACGCAGAAGGCGCGCGACGGCGAGCTCGACCCTGTAATTGGTCGCGAAAAGGAAGTCCAGCGTATGATGGAGATCCTTTCGCGCCGCACCAAGAACAACCCGCTCATTCTGGGCGATCCCGGCGTGGGCAAGACGGCCATCGTCGAGGGCCTAGCTCAGCAGATTGCAGCCGGCAACGTGCCCGAGAACCTCATGAACCAGAATATCTGGACGCTCGACCTGCCGGGCCTCGTGGCGGGTGCCAAGTATCGCGGCGAGTTTGAGGAGCGCCTCAAGAACGTGATCCAGGAGGCCACCGAAGCCGACGACGTCATCCTGTTTATCGACGAGATGCACACCATCATCGGTGCCGGTTCTGCCGAGGGCTCCATCGACGCGAGTTCCATGCTCAAGCCCGTGCTTGCGCGCGGTGCCTTCCAGATTATCGGCGCCACCACGGCCGAGGAATTCCGCAAGTACCTCACCAAGGACCCGGCCTTCGAGCGTCGCTTCCAGACCATCGATGTCGAGGAGCCGAGCGTCGAGGACACGGTCAAGATCCTGACCGCGCTCAAGCCGCGCTACGAGGAGCACCACCATGTGCGCTATACGCAGGGTGCTATCGAGGCCGCCGCGAACCTTTCCAACCGCTACATCCAGGATCGCTTCCTGCCCGATAAGGCCATCGACCTCATCGACGAGGCCGGTGCCCGCGCTCGCATCGCCGCGAATCGCGCGCCCGAGCCGGTGCGCGAGGCCGAGCATCGTATAGAGGAGCTCAAGGCCGCCGCGCAGGAGGCTACCGAGAGCGACGACATGAACAAGGCCGCCGAGATCACCGAGCAGCAGAAGGCCGCCGAGATTGAGCTCGCCGAGGCCAAGGCTGCCTGGACGGCCGAGCTCGACGCCAGCCCGCTCACTATCGATGTCTCCCAGATTGCCGACATCGTGTCCGTGACCTCGGGCGTGCCGGTGTCTTCGCTTACCGAAAGCGAGAGCCGTCGCCTGTTGCAGACCGAAAGCGTGCTCAAGACCCGCATCATTGGCCAGGATGAGGCTGTCGAGGCTGTGGCCAAGGCCGTCCGCCGCAGTCGTTCGCCGCTCAAGGACCCGCGTCGCCCCGGCGGCAGCTTTATCTTCTTGGGCCCTACCGGTACGGGCAAGACCGAGCTTGCCAAGACGCTCGCCGAGTATCTCTTTGGCAGCAAGGACGCGCTCATCAGCTTCGATATGTCGGAGTTCGGTAGCGAGTTCGAGGTCTCAAAGCTCATCGGTAGCCCCCCGGGCTACGTGGGCCACGACGAGGGCGGTCAGCTCACCAAGGCCGTGCGCCGTCACCCGTATTCGGTCGTGCTGTTCGACGAGATCGAGAAGGCGCACCCCGATATCTTTAACATCTTGCTGCAGGTGCTGGAGGAGGGTCGTCTGACCGATAGCCAGGGCAAGACGGTCGACTTCCGCAACACCGTGATCATCATGACATCCAACGTGGGCGCCCGCGAGATCGCGCAGGATGCAAGCGTTGGCTTTGGCACCACCGGCGAGCAGGGCCTCACCTCGAGTGAGATCCGCGGCCGCGCGATGGGCGAGCTCAAGCGCCTGTTCCGCCCCGAGCTGCTCAACCGCATCGACGATATTGTGGTGTTCCAGAAGCTCTCGGGCGAGAACCTGACCAAGATCGCGCACCTGCTGGTGGACGACCTGCGTCAGCGCTTGATTGCCAACGGCATGAACATCAAGCTCTCTGATGCGGCCTATGACAAGATCGTGGCCGAGGGCACCGACCTTACCAACGGTGCGCGTCCGCTGCGCCGTGCCATCCAAAAGCTCATCGAGGACCCGCTGTCCGAGGAGCTTCTGGCCGGCGAGTGGGGCGAGGGCGATACCGTCCTGTGCGACGTGGCCGATGGCAAGTTTGTCTTTAGCCACGGCACGGGCGAGATCCCGGCACCGCGTCCGGCGGGCACGCTCGGTGGCGATACCGTCCCGGCAGCGCCACACACCGGCAACGCCGCGCCCGTGAGCGGCGGCGTGACCTCGGGCCCCGGCGGCATGATGCAAGCCGGCTCTGGCGCGCTATAGGGATTGAATATAACCTTGCATGATGGGGGGGCGTTTCCGATGGAGGTGCGCCCCTTTTCTTGTAGAGAAGAGTTTCCGGTAACGATAAAATAATTGAAAATGTTCTGCTGGATGGCAAAAGGAGTTACTATGGCGAATAGCGCTCAAAGAATTGAGATGTCGTTCGATAACATGAGAAAAATCGGAATGGTTCTTGTGCCGTGCTGGTACTTATAGCCATCGCTACCATCGCCGTCTTTGGTTCGGCATTTGTTGTTGCATGCCAAAGTATTTTGAACGGCGCAGTGGTAATCGAGGGGGTCGTTGAGCTTGGTAAGGGCGGCAGCATCGCGCTCCCAAATTTGGCGCTATGGGCGGTTTTGCTCCTTGCAGGGGAGTTCACATTGTTAAGCATCAGCTTCGATGTCGCCCGTCGTCAATCGCCTTTTACTATTCGACATGCACGGATGATTACCGTTATTGCTTGCCTATTTGCAATCAATGCCGTGATGGGCTCTCTACAGATTGGCAGCGATTTAAAAATAATGATGGGTAATTGTATGTTGAGCTGTCGTATGAATTCCGCTCTCCTTCAGATTGGTGACTCAGGCATCACTTTGGATGTGGGATCCATCATTGCGATGATGGTTGCTTTCGCTTTGTCGATCTTCTGGCGCTATGGGGCGCTTTTGCAGTCCCAGTCCGATGATTTGGTCTAGGTGATTGACCATGGATTATCTCATTATTGAGATTGAGACACTTTTGCTCAAGACCGGGAAAACAAATGCCGATCTAATAAGAGCGACTGGGCATACGCCAGCTAACATTTCTAAAATCCGTAATGCAAAAATTAAGGCCATACGCTTGAAGACATTGCTCGATATCTGTGTTGAGTTGGATTGTCAGCCGGGAGATTTGATCCGTCGCGTGAGTGAAATAGAACTTGAGGAACTTACCATCGCGCGCGCGCGGAATAAGATTTTGCAAAGACGCAATCCCGACCCTTCCGAGATATTGCCCACAGAGGTTTACGTAGTAGATCTTTCTAAGGAATAACAAAACAGAATAAGAAGACAAACACGTATGCATGCAAGGCCCCTACCGCAAACGATCGGTAGGAGCCTTAATTTATTTGAAAATAGTTCTTGAAATCATAAGGTTATCGATATACGATAACGGAGTATTAAAACAGACGATAAATCGAAAGGAGGTAATTATGAACTGGGTAATCGATCCGTGTAGCAACGTGCAGGGTGGCGGTGGTGGCTGCCGCAATTACCACCCGTGTTCGCGCTGTAGCTGTTTTGGCGTATATGTTCATTTCTAGCAACGCGAACGTTAATGCTGGTTAAGACAGCAGAGGGTAAGCAGCGTGGTCGATAACTGCCATCCGTCGACCGCGCTGCCTTTTTAATGAGGTTCATGAGACATGGGTAATGCGATTTCAATCAAGGATCTATCAAAGCGCTACGGCAAAAACTGGGCGTTGTCTGATGTTTCATTTGATATAGATGAGGGCGAAGTGTGCGCTCTCGTTGGGGAGAACGGCGCGGGGAAGAGTACGTTGATTGATATTCTTCTTGGCTTGCTTAAAGCAACGAAAGGCTCAATCAGTTTTTTCGGCGAGTCTGGGAGAACAGGTCTGGCAAGAGCACGCAGAAATATCGGATTCGTCCCCGACGGCTGTGGGGCATTCTTGAACTTAACCGGTCGAGAAAACTTGATCTCACGCTGTATCGAGTGGGGGCTGCCGAAAAGTGAAGTTAATCGAGTGCTCGCTGCCGTTGGCCTAGAAAATGCGGCGGATGCATCGGTAAAACAATACTCGCTCGGCATGAAGCGTCGCCTGGATATCGGAACGGCTCTTCTGGGCAACCCGCAACTACTCATCATGGATGAACCCATAAACGGGCTCGATCCAGTGGGTGTGATTGAGGTGCGTGATCTCCTGCTGTCGTTGAAGGACAAACGGGATAAAACGGTGCTCATTTCAAGCCATAACCTAGATGAATTGGAGAAAGTTGCGACATCTTTTGCTTTTCTCCATCAAGGCAGACTTCTCGTTAAGGAAGAAAACTCCTACAAAGACCGAAGTCTGGAAAAGCGGTTTTTGGATTTGATCGGGGAGGCAGATAATGCAACTTCTGCGACTGATTAGATGCGAAGCCCGTCGGTTGCTCAGAAATCCAGCCTTTTTCGTGTTGTTGATCTGGGGAATTTGGATTGTTAAAGATGTCTGTAATC
Organism: uncultured Collinsella sp.; assembly: GCA_902465425.1. Lineage (GTDB taxonomy): Bacteria > Actinomycetota > Coriobacteriia > Coriobacteriales > Coriobacteriaceae > Collinsella. The sequence continues at coordinate 6,415 of CABQNA010000006.1, read as the reverse complement.
CAAATATGTATGGGACTTATGGAACATCTGATTTAGGGGGAGTCGGCAAACAGATTGGTTTCTTTGCAAACATCCTCGACAAGACTGACCCAGCTGGTTCGGCGGTTCGGACGGCACTATTCATGACCTACGAGTGGTTTTTCGTTCTAGCCGGATGCATTGTTATTTCCTGCGCCATGGATTATCAAAGCAGGTCTTCTGAAGTGACGTATGCAAAAGGGACGGGTGTAGCAAAGGCCGTTGTCGCAAAGTGGCTTGTTCTGACGATTGCAACTTCAACAGCGTTCGACCTGTTTTCGGGATTCACTCTCTTCAAATCTCCGCTTGGCTGCTATGTGGATGGGCGGGTGTTTCTTGATAGATACCTGCCCGTGTTGCTTTTGATTGATGCTATTTTGGCTGCATTAGTAGCTCAGTCGATGGCAGTTTTCTATTTACTTAGAAATGCACCGCTTAGCATTATGTTGGTGTTGGTCGGGACGCTGCTCGCCTCCGATGAATATACGCTGGTGGTCTTTTCCAATCACGCATCGACGCAAATTCCCTGGTGGCTCTCAGTCGGACCATACTTACGCCATCTTGGAAATCTGTGCTTTCAAGGCCTAGCCATTAATCATATCATTCTTTTCTCTGTAATTTGCACCGTTGTTTCGTTGCAGCTCGGGGTCATGGGAATCAAAGCGAGGAGGGGGTAGAAATGCGCTGCGAAGATATGATTAAGGCTGAAGCCTATCGAGTTATGAAGAGCAAAGCGCCTCTTCTGCTGATTGCGGCAGGTTTCGTGCTCGCATTGCTTTATTCTGTGTCTTATGAACCATGGAGAGCCTACGGAACGAGCGATTGGCTTGGCGACGGTGTTATGGGCTTCTTTCCAAACCCACAATATGGTTTTGTGGGAATTCCGGGAGACCTCGTTAAAGATGGAGCTCGCTACCTTTCCGCTGTGGCACCGCTTGCCCATTCTCTGTTCTTTCCTATTGTTGCTGTTCTCGTCATCGGCTATGCGTTTCGAACTCCGATAACGGGATCTCAATGGCTTGTTTCCTATGCAAGGGGAATGAAAACAGTACAGTTGTTGGTTGCAAGGACTCTTGTCTCGATTGTCACGCTTGTCGGTGGTTTTGTTCTCTTTTCGATACTCGTTGGTGCGGTCCAAAGCGCGAGTGGCATAGGAATGACGATGGATATGATCGGAGAGTTTCTTCTTCGACTGTCTCTTGCTGCCTTGATTTGCACAACGTTATGCCTGCTGCTCGTCCTGGCCATCTCACTCTTTGGAAATGGCGCGTTTGTTCTATCGTTCATCATCCTGCTGCTCTATTTGGGGTACGGGAATCCAAATATGCCACTGCACTTGACATGGCTGGCGACCCTTGCGTCTCCGCGACCAATTCAATTTATCGTGCCGGGGACGTTGCTGTTTGTAGCGCTGGCAACAGTCGTTCCCATTGTCATCCTCGGACTTTGTTGGGCTATCAAGGGCGCTATCAGAAAACGGAGCATATAAATGAAAGAGTCTGAATTTAACGTTATTGAAGAGAATGATGTGAACGGTATCACTATCTACAATACCCAGTCTGGTGGCGTTCTCGACCTTGACGCTGCGCACACGAATGAGCTGAATTTATATCGCAAGGGTGCCGCCGCCTTGGATGGTGATTTCGAAGAGGCCCTTAAGATGGGTGGCATGTTGGTAGATGACGATGTTGACGAGCGGCGAATGTTGATGCTTGAGAGCTTGTCGGAAGGTTTGCAAATGACTATTTAGGACTGACGATTGCTCCAACGCTGGCATGCAATTTTAGGTGTCCCTACTGCTATGAAAAAGGCTGCTCGCACCCCACTATGTCAGAAGAGACAATGATGGATATCGCAGAATTCGTGCGTTCCGGCTATCCCGGGATCAACGATCTTCACGTTGACTGGTATGGAGGCGAACCCCTGCTCTGTGTGGACATGATCGAGCGACTGACAAAAGAACTGAGAGGGGCGATTAGGCCAGGCGCTACTTATTCTGCCGGAATGGTAACGAACGGATATCTCCTGACGCGAGAAATTGCTCAGAAGCTTGCTGATTGTCAGATCGGTTCGGTTCAAATCACTATTGATGGCTCAAAGAGGGATCGTGATTCGCGGAGGGTCCCGGCCGACGGTCGTCCGACATATGATGCCATTATCGACAATATCATCTCATGTGCCGATGTTCTTCAGATTACCATTCGCGTGAATGTCGATGAGTCCAATAGCAAAGAGGTCGATGCGTTGATTGACGAGCTTGACGCTAAAGGGCTTCGCGGTAAAGTCGCGATTTATCTTGCTGCGGTCGACAATGTTAACGATACTTGCTCAAATGACATTCATTGTTTTTCTCAGCGTGGATTCTCTCAAGTTGAAACGTTCTTTATGGATAAAGCTAGCGAGCGCGGATTCAACGTTATTCCGTTTACGCCGTATGAACCAGGCGTCTGCTGTGCGGTTTCCCTTAATTCGTTTGTCATCGATCCGCTTGGTAGACTTTTTAAATGTTGGGATGAGGTTGGCAAGGGCGAGTACGCCGTTGGAAATGTTCGAGAAGGTGTGAAAGCTAATTCGAACTATTTGAAATGGATGGAGTATTTACCAAACGACCCAGTATGTGGCGAGTGTGTAATGTTTCCGGCTTGTATGGGCGGATGTCCCCACGCCGCGATGGAGGGCCAGAGAAAATGCGCGAGCGTTAAATTCAATGCCAGGCAGAGAATGCGGTTGGCTTGTAATTATCAGTATTCGCATGAGGCAAATCACGATGTTTAGATTTTGGAAGATATATCTCCTCCATAAGCCAAGGCTTTATGTCTATCTGCTTCTCGATGTCTTGTCTCAGCTGTGCAGCCTTGCTGAACCATATCTGTTGGGACTGACTGTAAATGTGCTGGCGGCAAAAAATGTCCTCGGTATTAGTTTGCGGACGCTAGTCTTATGTATTTTCGCGATTGGCGTGGTCGCCATTGTGGGTTCGGTGTTGGCCTATTGGACTTCCCTAATCTATGTCGACCTTCAAGCGCATGCGGGATATCAACTTAACGCTGACACACTTGAACACGTCAAGCGTTTGCCCCGGAAGTTTTTCATCGGATTTGATGCGGGCTATTATAATCAGCAAATCAATCACGATTCAAACGACCTCATAATATTCGGAATAACATCGGCGTCAAATATCATTGGCGGTGTTGCAACGATTATCTGTTCCTTGATTATGTTGATGAATATAAACATTGCGATGGCGATTGCCTGTCTAGCCTGCATCGTTACGGGGGCAGTAGTTTATCGATTGTTTAGCGGGCTGCTGTTCAATCGAGGCTTTGAGTTTCAAGAAAAGACCGCTGCTTTCTATGGGACTCTCCAGAGCCAGCTGGAGAGCGTCTCCTTTCTTCGTCGCCATTCATTATTTGATTTCTATTCCTTGAGGCTGCAGAAGGCTTTCGATGGTCTTTATCCAGCTATATTGGCTAACCAAAAAGCCGGATCACGGTTCGAACTTGCGAATCAGTTGATTTTTTCCTTTGCGCAGTTCTGTTTGCTCGCGATTGGAGGCTGTGAGATTGTCGCAGGTAAAATGCCGGTTGGTTTTCTGCTGACGGCATTGAGCTATTATTCGAGCGCCAATTCCGCTCTGGTGAACTTGCTTTCTTGGGGCAAAAGCTACCAGGCGAGCAAGGTGAGCGCCCAACGCCTTAAGCGCCTTTGGGCAATGGATGAAGAGGCGAACGGTTCTGTCCGCATTGGTTCTCCTGTTTCACTTGTGTGCAAGGGCCTGTCGATTTGTCGCCCTGATACCGATCGAATCATAGATTATCCAGAGCTCATCTCGCTTAATCGAGGAGTCTTATACGGCGTGTCGGGCGCAAACGGAAGCGGGAAAAGCACGCTTCTCGATGGCATAGCTGGTCTATATCCCGATGATTGCGTTGGGACTATTGCTTATGACGAGGTTGATTTGAGCCAGATTGATTCTATAAATCTACGCTCGTATGTCGTTGGTATTGCCGAGCAAGAACCTGATATCGTTAACGGAACACTCAGAGAGAATCTGACGCTACTCGCGGGCGATAATTGTCCAATTCTTGAAGTCGGGCGACTTGTAGACCAGTTTGGTCTGACCAAACTGGTCTCAACACTTCCCAATGGTCTTGATGGGGTGCTGGACGAGCAAAACCATAATATATCGGGTGGTGAGAAGCAGAAGATTGCGATTATTCGTGTATTGCTTAAGGACTCACCCGTCATGTTATTCGATGAACCGACGTCGGCGCTTGACGGAGCGAGTAGGTCAGCGTTCATTGATATTCTGCAACAGAAGAAAGAGGATCATATAGTGGTTGTTGTCTCGCATGATCCCGAGTTGCTTGAGGCTTGCGACGAAGTGATTGAGCTGTAGACGCCGGAAGGTTAGCCCATTTGAGTCTTAATTTCTGCCATGGTGGAAAGCTGTTCGAGGTTGGTGCTTACCGGGAAAATGTAAGCCACTACACCTCTCGGTAAGGCATTGCTGCGCTCTTATGGATGCTATACTAAGTCCAGGATGATGTATAGCAACCTGAAGGATGAGGCATGGAAGCCGAATTGCTCGATAAAAAATCTATTCAGATGAACGTGCGTATAGATCGCCAGCTCAAAGAGGCGGGAGACGCCGTCCTGACTCATATTGGCATGACGCCGTCACAAGCCGTTCGGACACTTTGGGAGTATCTGGTCGTTAACGGACGCATGCCCTCGAAGGGAGACGCGGCGGCTCCGGTTTCTGACGGAGTGGAACCCCAGCGCATGGAGTCAAGGGCCGCACAAGGCAGCCATATCGTTCGCGATTCGTGCCTCAAATACGGCATCCCCATCCCTGAGTTCTCGGGTGACTACGACGACCTCTATGAGGAAGCCATGGCCGATCGCTATCCCGAGTGGGTGGAGCTATGAGTGCGGGCGGAATCCTCAAGTTGCTCATCGATACCAATGTATGGATGGATTATTTTTCTGGTAGGTCTGACCGTACGGCAAACGTCGTCCATCTGATCGAGATTGCCGACGCTTCGGAGCTGATTGCCCTGTTTGCCTCGTCGCTTTCGGTCAAAGATGTCTCGTATCTTGTCTCGGCGGCAATCAAGAAGGAGTGCCGAAGGAAGAATGGCTCGCTGAGCGATAGCGCCATTGCGGCGGCGGACGAAACGGCCTGGGCATGCGTTCGGCAGATGCGCGAGCTCGCCCTTATCGCGCCGGTGGGAGCAGGCGAGGTCTTCGATTCGTTTGTGTTCAAGCATCATCACAACGATTTCGAGGACGACCTTATGTTGGGCGTCGCCAATCGTATCGATGCCGATTACGTGGTGACCGAGGATAAAAATCTCATTAAACATACCAATGGTGTATGCATTAACGTCGAAAAGGCGTTGAGGTTGGTTGGAGAGGTCAACAGCTCATCCGCCCTGTCCGTCTAGCCTGCTCCATCTTGATAAAGTGACGTTCCTCGCCGTTAGCCGATGATGCGAGAGCGCTCGGCGTTTTCGACTGGTTTATGCAAACGAAGTCTGGGAATATACAAGTCGCAAGCCTTACTGTCAAACCAGTTGCGCCAAGGAGGCACCATGGACTACAAGATTACCGGCTACGAGCCCGCCCAGCTGTTCCATTTCTTTGAGGAGGTCAGCGCGATCCCCCGTGGGTCTGGCAACGAGAAGGGCATCAGCGATTTCCTAGTCGCGTTTGCCAAGGAGCGCGGTCTCGATGTGTACCAGGACGAGGTCTACAACGTCGTCATTCGCAAGCCCGCATCTGCCGGTGCCGAGAATGCCCCGACCGTGATGCTGCAGGGCCACATCGACATGGTGTGCGACAAGCTGGGCTCCGTTGAGCACGACTTTACGACCGACGGTATCGACTTGGTCGTCAAGGACGGCGTCCTCACCGCTAACGGCACCACTCTGGGCGCCGACAACGGTATTGCTGTCGCTCTGATGCTTACCGTGCTCAACGATGATTCGATTGCCCATCCGGCTCTCGAGTGCGTGTTCACCACCGACGAGGAGACTGGCCTGGTCGGCGCCGAGACGCTCGACAAGTCCCAGATTAGCGCCCGCACCATGATTAACCTTGACTCCGAGGAAGAGGGCGTTGCCACCGTCAGCTGCGCCGGCGGCGTCGTCGTTACCTACACCTGCCCGATCGCGCGCGAACACAAGACCGGTAGCACCCTCACGCTCGACATCTCCGGCCTGCTGGGCGGTCACTCCGGCAGCGATATCCACCTGGAGCGCGGTAACGGCAACCTCATCATGGCCCGCATCATCGACCGCCTGATGGTTGCCGGCGAGCCCGCCATCGTTAGCTTTAACGGCGGCACCAAGGACAACGCCATCCCCCGTTCCTGTCAGGCGACGCTGGTGGC
>CABQNA010000005.1 GCA_902465425.1 uncultured Collinsella sp. | reverse complement strand
GAGCCAGTCCCCCGGCTCGCCCGCTTTCAATCATTTAAATCGCCGTATCTACTCTGCAGACGAAGATCCACCATCAACGATTGCTTGCTCGGACTCAGGAATCCCATCGGCACCCGTGCTCTGTTCTTGCTCCACCTCTTCGCTGATTGCGGAGGCGGGGGTCGAGCCCTTTGCACCCACGATGTAGGCAGCCCCAAATCCTAACGCAATGGCAATCAAGGTCAAAATCACGTAGACAGGCCAATGGCGCTTAATATACGAAAACACGTTGACTCCTTAGAGCTCCGCCTACGAACGGCGGATAACCTCGGTAACGACCTCGGATACCGTGGCAATGTTCGTCGGGTTGACATTGTGGGGCAGGTCGTCCTCGGTACGAGCGCAAGCCAGACGTGTGCCGTCCACACCGGCGATGGTGAGGGCTCGGCGGCTCGCCTCGAGCGCGGCGTAGGCATCGGTCTTGGCATAGGGCATCTCGAGCGCGCCACAATCGACATGGAACGACTTGCAGACCTTGCTGACCAGGTTCATGATGCGGCGATCGCCCTTGAGCAGCTGTTGTTCGCCCTCGACCGTCACAACCGAAAGCCTACCGGCGCCGACGGATTCAAGATTGATAAAGAATACGCCGCGGAGCTTATCGCGATGCGAAGCCAAGAAGGCCTTCATACCGGCGCCATCACAATCCGAGGCGCCCGTTGCCACAAACCAGATATCGTGACCAAGCAGCTCATCATCGCCCATAGAGGCGACAGCCGAGAGCATATCTTCGGAAGAAGCGCCATCGGAAGACGTAGCGCCACCCTTCCAGCCATCGTTATCGTCCTCGAAGTTATCCCACGAACCGATACCGCGACCGGACTTCTTGGCATCGTAATCGTCTTCGACGCCCAGCCAGTCACTCATGCTGTCCTGCTCGTTTTTCTTTTTACGGCCGAACAGACCACCCAGGCCGCGCTTACGAGACTTGGGTGCCGCCGGGGCGGGAGCCGAAATGGTCTCGATCGGCTGCGCGCCCGACGCAACGGGCATAGGAGGCGCAACGGGTGCCGATGTGGGTTCGGGACCTTGGGCGGTAGCAAAGGGGTCGTTGACCTGGGCAGAGGGATCGGGAAGGTCGAACAGCGACGTGCGAGACGCAACGTTTGCCTGCTTCATAGACGGCAGCGACGGATCGGGGACCGAAGCCAGCGGAGACGAGGAGGGTGCAGGCGACGGTGCCGACGCCGGATCGGGAACATTCATCTGCGGACGCGGCGATACCTGGGAGGAAATCTGGGCCATAAGGGAATCGACCGTTTCGTCCTGGGTGGGAGCGACATTGGCAACCGTGGCACCGGAACCACTCGGGGTCGGCATGGTGAAAATCTGCGTGGAATAAGGCCTCGACTCATCCGTCTCGGGAGTCTCGGAAACCGCAGGCACTTCCTCCTGCTCGACCTCGGTCGAATCACCTTGATCGGCTGCCGCGTATTGCTCTTCGCCAGAGTTGGCCTCGACGGGCTCGTCCTCGGCAGCATCAATGGGCTCGTCATCGTCCACCGCGTCGCCCTGTTCATCGGAAACAGGAAGGGACTCGGCAATCGCGGTGCCCTGCTTTTCAAACGTTATCGTGGAATCGAACTTCGCGGCATCAAACGACATGGTGCTATCGACGTGCTGCTGAGCCTCGAAAGACGTTGTTGCCTCAACAACATCCGCGGACGTCGGTTGCTGGGACTCAAAGGACGTTGTAGCTTCGGCGGCGTCGACGGGCACGGACTGCACAGCCTCGTTCTGCTCGAACTCTTGCGCCGCGAGCTCACGTGCCGCCTCGGCTGCCTGCTGCTGAGCGATAGCCTCCTGCTCGGCAGCCTCGCGTGCGGCAGCGCGCTTCTCCTCGAAATCGTCGACAAATTTCTTGCCCTTTGCAAGCGCACCCTTAAAGAAGTTGGAAGCGCTGGCGCCAATCGAAGAGAACGCGGATGCAATATCGGCATGGGGCGTTGCCGCGGGAATCTCGGCCGAGAAATCAGTATCGCTCTCGTAAGACACGCGCCTCGGCTGTTCAACGTAATCGTCGTCAGACTCGTCCGCAACGTCTTGTGCCGGCGCGGCGGGAGCCAAAATGTCCAGTCCTGCCGCGGGATCGATCGCGGACACCGCCTCGGGCTCGGCAACGGCAGCGGTAACCGCGGCAGACTCATCATCCACAGTGACAACGGGCGCAGGCTCGGGCTCAAACGTCGGCTCCTCGCCCTCCTCGTAATCGAGCGTGCAGGACTCGGGAAGCATTCCGAGCGCACGGATGGCATCCGAACCAAAGCGGATGTTGCCGGCGGCGTTGCGATAGAGCTTGGGCTCGGGCTCGACCGCGGCAGGTTCCTCCGCCGACTCGGCAGCGGGAACCTCGTCATTGAACTCTTCGGCCTGGACAGCCTGATTCTGATCCTCGGGCACGATAGCGCCGATCAGCGTCTCGTCGGCAGATGCACCCTCAAAGCCCTCGATCTGCTCGTCGAAAGCCTCACCCTGTTCGGGCTCGGTCTGAGCGTCGGGAGCAATCGGCTGACCGAATTCGTCCTCGGCGTAGGTAGGCTCTTCATACTCGATGGTGTTGCCGTAGTCGTTTTGCTGCTGGGCCGCGGCATATTCCGCCGCTGCGCGCGCCATTTCCTCGGCACGACGCTTCTGCTCCCCAAAATAGGTATCGAACGGAACATCGTCGGGAAACTCGTTTTCGCCCTGGAAGGGAGCAACGTTGTCCATAACGCCGAGCATAGCGGCGACAGAAGACTTGTTGCACACCGCGCCGGACGTATAGGGAAGAATGTGGCGGTTAGAGATGATGTTTGCCGCGTTGGCAAGCGCAACGAGGGAAGCGAGGATCGCGACAATCCACAGCAGAACCTTGAGCGCGCCGGGGAGCGGCAGGATGCGCAGGATGGCAACGGCAGCGGGGGCAACCGTGGCAACGGGCAACAGCTTGGCGATGAGCGCACGATACGAAGCATAGGGCTCGCGGGCGAGCAGCTCAGCACGGGGAGAGTCGTAGTGTGCGACAACGACCACCGGGCGGTTGCGCGGAGACGCGAGCGGGCCCGAGGCCTTGTGGTAGGCGATGACATTTTGGCTCACGCCCGTCTTGCCCAGGCGCGAAACCACGGGATGCCCTGTGCGCTCGAGCACGTAGAGCACGGCACCGACAATAGCCAGCAAGGTGCCGACCAAGCCGATACCGCCGCCGATGCCCATCAGCAGGGCGCCGGCAAACGCAAGAATACCGGTAACGGCAAATGCCAACCTACTGGGCGCCGGGGCATTGAACTCCTGAACCTCGGGGTCAAAGCCGTGGTTGCGGAAGATCTGAGCGATATCTTCGGCAGCCAGGCGCTCTTCTTCGCTGCATGCCGGCGTAATGCCGGTGTTCTGCAGCAGGTGGTTAATATAGTTCTGGGTGTTCGCCATGTGCGCTCCACATCCATAATCCGACAAATAGGCCCAATGCATGCACATTAGAACCGTATATAGTCGAAAGTATACCCCGAGCGAGCGCAAACGACCGAATTCGGGCTATCTTAACGCCCCGAGCGGACAAGGATATAGCCTAATCTCCATATCGGACTAAAATCATGGCAGCAAACCACCTTCTCATGCGAGGACTCTATGACGGCAAGCGACACGACCGAGACAATTAAAAAGGGAAATTCGGAGCCCAGTTTCGATAAAACGGCTCAGCGCATCCTCAATCTTTTCTTTGTGCTCAATAGCTCCCCCGAACCGCTGACGACCGAGCAGATCGTCTTGGATTCTGACCTGGGATATGGCTCGGGCAATATCGACTCGGATAAGCGCAAGTTTCGACGCGATCGTGACAAGCTGCTCGAACGCGGCATCTTAATCAAGGAGGTTCGCCCCACCGGCGCGCAGGAGACCGAGGAAAGCTCGTGGACAATCGACCGCGAGCACACGTTTGCGGCAGGCGGCCTCATTACCGCAGACGACGCCGATATCCTGCTCAACGCCATCGACCAGACACTAGCGGCCGGCTCATCCACTTTTGCCGCACCGCTTGCCGATATTCGCTCCAAGATTGCCTATCTCACCGGCAGGACGACGGTAGACGAGGCGCCGATCAGCCGCTCTCCCACCGTCGATGCGGTTTGGAGCGCCTTTGCCGAGCGTTGTGCGCTGCGATTTTTATATCAGAACGGACGCGGCGAGCAGAAAGAGCGTACCGTCCGCGTCTACGGCATGTTCGAGCGCGAGGGCGTGGCGTATTTCTGCGGCCTCGACAACGTCACCGGCGACATCAGGACATTCCGCTGCGACCGTATCGTTCGCGCTTGGCGTCCTTCGAAGGCCTACGTCATCCCCGCGGACTTCAATCTCAACGACTATCTGTTCTTTGAATTCGATTTTGCCGACCGGCCGCCCGTTGCAGCCACGTTCTCGTTCGCCCCTCAGACACAGATCGATATGATCAACGGCCTCACGCGCGGGCGAGGTGAGCTCGCACACACCGATGTGGGATGGGCCTGGACCGTTGACGTGCGCGATCTTGAAGCCGCCGCCTCATTTTGCATGGCCCACGCCATGGACGGCATGAGGCCCATGGCCCCCAAATCGCTCAAGCAGGCGTGGAACCACCTCATCGAAAGGACGGTGCACGAGTATGCCCGTGCGTAAACTCACCAGCGAGCAGAGACTCTCGCGCGCCATCGACATCATGGAGGCCCTCTACGCCGCCGGCGAGAGCGGCATGACACGAACCGAGATTTGCAGTCGCTTTGACATCACAGGGGTATCGCTCGACGAGATTCTCGAGATCGTCTCGACGCTCGCGGACCGAGAATCGGGCGCGCGCATCATCTGCGAATGCCGCGGCGAGCGTGTGGTCCTCACCGGTGACGCCGGGCGTGTGCTACCGTTGCGCCTGAGTGCCGCCGAGGGCGCTGTGCTCAACCATGAACTTGAATCGTTGGGGATCGAGCCGCAGACGGCAGCTCGGATTCGACATGCCCTTCTACCCGAAGAGCTTGGCTATAACCAGCGCGTCTTTGACACCGTCAACCACGGATCGCACTGGCAGCAGCTGAGCTGCGCCATTCAGGACGGCGTTCGCTGCCGCATCTCGTATCGCTCGATGGACGATGCACGGCCACGCGAGCGTCTGGTCGACCCCTTGCGCATTACGGCAAACGGCGACCAAACATACCTGATTGCCTGGGACATCGCAGTCGATGAGCAGCGCACCTATCGCATGGATAAAATCGAGGGACTCGCCTTGACGGAAGACTCCGTCGTGCCTCACGCACCGGACGTCGCATCCCTCCACGATTCCCTTGCCCGGACGCAGCGTAGTGCAAAACTCTTGATGCCATTCGATATGGCGGAGCATCTGGACTGGGCCGGCATCACCCTAATCGAGCGCAGCGGAGCAGACATGGCAACGGTAACCGTGCATTACGGCTCCGAGCGTTGGCTACTGAGCCAGATAATTGCAGCGGGCGGAGCCATCCACATCTTGGATGACCCCGCCCTGTCAAAGCGTCTGTGCGATATGGCAAAAACCCTCGTCTGTCCGCTTTAACGCCGCCGCTCGTGGCGTGCGCGCCACAGTTGCAGATAGTGCCCGATCTGCGCCGATTCGATGCGCTGGTAGGAGCTCGTGGGTAGCGACGTTAAGAACTTCTTTCCGTAGCCCTTCGTCACCAGGCGCGGGTCGGCCAGAATCAGCACGCCGCAATCGGTCGACGAGCGGATAAGGCGGCCGGCCGCCTGCTTGACCTCGAGCACCGCCTCGGGCAGCGAATAGCGCGCCCAAGCGCGGTCTTCGCGCAGGTTGCGCTCGCACGAGAGCGGGTCCGTGGGGCTCGAGAACGGCAGCTTGGGAATGATGACGCAGCGCAGCGTCTCGCCGCTGGCGTCGAATCCCTCCCAAAAGGCCTTAAGAGCAAAAAGCGACGAGGTCGGCTCGTTAATAAACCGGTCGCGCAGGCGACGAGGAGATGAGTTGCGCTGCTGGCAGTTGAGCTCCAGACCCGCACGGGCCATCTTGGGCTCAACGCGGGCGTACAGGTCTTCCATGTCGCGCCGATTGGTGAACAGTGTGAGCACCGATCCGCCCATGGCAAGATGGGCGTCGACCAGCACGCGCTCGAGCGCCGTAAGATAGCTCTCACGATCGCGCGGATCCGGGATATCGCCCGCAACGACTACAGCCATGTTCGAATCGAAGTCGTAGCTCGAGTCCAAGTGCAACGATGAGGATGTTGAAGCACCGATGCGATCGAGGCCGACTGCGTGGTTAAAGTGTTCAAAGCTTTTGGACACCGTCATGGTCGCCGAGGCAAAGATAGCCGTGTGAACCTCGGGCAGCCACTCGGTTGCCAAGGCCTCGCCAATGTCGATGCGCTCTGCGGTCATTGACTCTCCGCCGGCACGCAACCTGCGATTGACCTGCAGCGAATACACGTAGTGTTCATCGGTGCCATCAATGATGAGTTTGAGGTTCTCGGCCAGCTCGTGCAGGCGGCGCGAGATATCACCAAGGTCGACAACAACCTCGGGCTTGTCGGCGGCGACGGCTTGCACCAGCGCGTCGACGCTCTTGTCAGCTTGTTCCAATGCGTCGATGGCAGTGTAGGCCGACTGTAAGAAATCATGCCAGTCGTCAGATTCGCGCAGCTCGGGGCCAATCCATAGGTTCGCATTGTCATAGCCCCCGCGGGCACGGCGGCCAAGCTCGCGAACGCCGTCAAACACGTCGGCGATTGCCATGCTCGCGCGCGCAACCGTCGACGTCGCCTTGGCGGTTAGACCCAAGTAGAGCGTAGAGCCCTCCGAGGTTGCCAAATCGCGGGAAACCTGGCTCAGCGCGCCGGTGCTCGAGCCACCCAGGCGCTCAAACAGAACGCGCGATTCATCCGCCGACACCACGCGCGCCCATTGACGGCGCGCCTCGCGCTCGATGGAATGGGCCTCGTCGATTACCCAATGGCGAATCGGAGGCAAAATCCTGCCCTCGGCCGCAACATTGCGGAACAGCAGGGAATGGTTGGTGACCACCACATCGGCATGCGCCGCGCGACGGCGGGCGCCGTGGACCAGGCATTTATCGGGGAAAAACGGGCATAGACGACGGGCGCACTCGCGCGACGCCGTCGTAAAGTCGGGACGGTTGACGCTGCGCCAGCGAATGCCGAGCGAGTCGAGGTCGCCATCGGCTGATTGGCAGACGTACGCCATAATGACCGCGACCGCCGTGAGCGTGTCCGCCGGATCGCGCTTGGTGGTAATCTCGACCTGGCCTCGGCTCATGCGCTCAAGCTTGCGCAGGCACGGATAGTGGTCATAGCCCTTGAGAGCGCAAAATGACAGACCACCGTCCAGTTGCTCGGCAAGTTTTGGCAGCTCATGGTACATGAGCTGGTCTGCAAGATTGTTCGATTTGGTCGCAATACCAACCGTGATGTTGTTACGGCGTGCCGCCTCGGCAAAAGGCACCAGATAGGCCATCGATTTGCCGACGCCTGTGCCCGCCTCAATTACACGATGAGTGCCCGTGACCAGCGCATCGCGGACCTCGAGCGCCATCGCGATCTGCTCATCACGCGGCTCGTAAGTGGGATACATGCGATTGACCAGGCCACCTGGCGCATAGTCTGCCTCAATCTCCTCACGACTCGGCATCTTGAGGACCGGCAGTTCGTCGGCGTCCACCCGATCGTCGGCGCGATCGGCCTTGAGAACGTCAGTACGAGCGGCGCTGAGAGAGAAGATAGAACCAGGGTTCTGCCCTGCCAAGAATGAGAAGATAGGACGATAGGACCAAGGCACATCCGGATGCATGTCGGCTAGGCGCGCCATGAGGCCCTGGGGCAAGTCGGTGAGCGCCACGAGCAACACGCGCCATACGCCACACAGGGCGTCGACGTCGGCATTGGCACGGTGTGATACCGAGTCACAGCCAAACAAATCGGCCATAAAAGACAGCTTGTGCGAGGCCAGGCGCGGAAGCGCGATGCGCGACAGCGCCAGCGAATCGATCCAAATATCGCTCACGTTGACGCCGCCTTTGACCGACTCGATAAACGAGCGGTCGAACGTGGCGTTATGTGCGATCACCGGACAACCGCCGACAAAATCGGCGAGAGCGGCTACGGCCTCAACGGCCGACGGGGCATCTGCCACATCGGCATTTGTAATGCTCGTGAGCTCGGTAATCTCGGCGGGAATCAACTGCTTGGGATGCACGAAGGTATCGAAACGGTCGACGATCTCGCGGCCCGAAAGACGGGCCGCCGAGATCTCGATCAGCTCGTTGTCCTGCACCGAGAGACCTGTGGTCTCGGTATCGAGGACAATCACATCTTCCTCGATAAGGCCAAAGGACTGCGTTTTGGCGCGTTCGGCTAACGTGGCATAGGAGTCGATGACAAACTGCGGCGTTCCTGACGAAACCGCGTCCTCGATTAGCATGCAATGCCCGCTCGACGAAGGCCCATACGGATCAGGCTGTCACAGACCTGCGGGAACGTTATGTCGTCGGTGTGGCGGATCTCATCCGGATACAGCGACGTATCGGTCATGCCGGGAATGGTATTGGTCTCGAGGATGACGGGGCCGTCCTCACTCACGATAAAGTCGCTGCGCGAGATACCCAGGCAACCGAGAGCCTTGTGAGCGGCACAGGCAAGCTCCTGAGCACGAGCGTAATTCTCGGGCGAAATCTGCGCCGGAATGCGATGGATGTCTGTAGGGTCGACATACTTCACGTCCAGATCGTAGAACTCGCAGTCCTTGGGCTTACGAATCTCGACAATCGGCAGAGCGCGCACGTCGTCCTCGCCGTATACGCCGACGGTGATCTCGGTACCCTCGATGCACTTCTCGACCAGCACTTTGTCGCCGTACTCAAACGCCTTGGCAATTGCCGCGGGCAGCTCGGAGGGCTCATGGACCAGGGAAATGCCATAGCTGGAACCGTTGACGGCCGGCTTCACAAAGCAGCGCTCGCCACAAACCTCGACGATATGATCGATATCGACTTCATCGCCCACCTCGAGCGCGAGGCCGGGGGCAATAGGAATGCCCGCCTTGGCGTACAGGAGCTTAGAGACCTCCTTGTCGGCACCGCAGGCGCTGGCAAGCACGCCCGAGGCCGTGTAGGGGATACCAAGGGTCTCCATGGCACCCTGCATGGCGCCATCCTCGCCGCCGGCACCGTGCATGGCGATAAACGCCACGTCAAAGCCGCCGGTCGCCATGGTTACCATAAAATCATCAGCGGCCGTGTCGAGCAGCTCCACCGAGGTGTAGCCGGCTTCCTTCAGTGCCACCACAACGTTCTTTCCCGAATTGAGCGAGATCTCGCGCTCAGCGGAATGACCGCCCGCCAAGACCGCTACGTGCATGTTCTCTAGGCTTTTACCCGGCATGGGCAGACTCCTCCTCTATAATTTCTGCAGCTGATACCATATTGTAGCGATACCCTCTACGTTTCCCCAAAATCGAAAGGCTTCCATGAATCCCAGGACTAAATCTCAGGACATTCGCGACTTGAGCCAAAACGATATTCGCGAGCTCGTGGCCGAACTTGGCCAGCCCGCCTTCCGCGCGAAGCAGCTCATCGAATGGGTCTTCGAGAAGAACGTTTGTTCGTTCGACGATATGACCAACCTTCCCAAGGCTTTCCGCGAGCAGCTTAAAGAGGCTTTTGCCTTTGACACGCCCACTGAACTCACCAAGCAAGTTTCCAAAGATGGCTCGCGCAAGTATCTGCTCGAGTACCACGACGGCGTTTCCGTCGAGACTGTCGGCATGCCCCGTCGCAACAAGCTTTCCGTCTGCGTTTCCACCCAGGCAGGCTGCGGCATGGGTTGCGCCTTTTGCGCTACCGGTCTCAACGGCCTCAAGCGCTCTCTGACCGCTCAAGAGATCGTCGACCAGGTACTTCATGTATCCAACGACTTTGGCGAGCGCTCCACGAGCGTTGTCTTCATGGGCCAGGGCGAGCCGTTTGCCAACTACGACGAGGTTCTCAAGGCGCTGCGAATCCTCAACGACCCCGACGGCATCGGTATCGGTGCTCGTCACCTCACCGTCTCTACCAGTGGCGTTATTCCCGGTATTCGCAAATTTGCCGACATCCCCGAGCAGTTTACGCTTGCTGTTTCACTGCATTCCGCCATCCAGTCGACGCGCAATAAGCTCATGCCCGGTGTTAAGAAGTACACGCTGCTT
Source organism: uncultured Collinsella sp. (assembly GCA_902465425.1). Taxonomy (GTDB): domain Bacteria; phylum Actinomycetota; class Coriobacteriia; order Coriobacteriales; family Coriobacteriaceae; genus Collinsella. The sequence continues at coordinate 14,897 of CABQNA010000005.1, read as the reverse complement.
CGCCTTCACGAGGCGCTTCAGCTCTACACCGAGAAGACTGGCCGCCGCCCGACCTATGAGTATGCCATGATCGAAGGCGTCAACGATACGAATCCCGAGATGCAGGCGCTCTGCGACTTCTGCGAGGGAACGTTGTGCCACGTTAACCTGATTCAGCTTAACGACATCGAGGGCAGCCCGCTCAAGCCGTCGCCGATTCATAAGGTTGAGGATCTTCAGCGTCGTCTTGAGTCCCGTGGCATCGAGACCACGATTCGTAACTCCCGTGGTAACGATATTGACGCCGCTTGCGGACAGCTGAAGCAGCGCTTTAAAGTTCAGAAGAACGCATAGGGGAGTCGCACCCCAAAACGTTTCATGTGAAACATCGAACGACCCCGGTTGCAGAATATGCAACCGGGGTCGTTTCATTTATTGACCTTAATTTTGAATCAGCTGCTACCTGTCCCATGTTTTACGGCCAAAATAAGGGGTCCTTGTCTCATGAATCAGACAAGGACCCCTCAAAATATGCTGAGTAATTATTAGATACCTAATAACCTACATTTTCCCATTGGTTGCTAACCCAACCTTGATTAATCTTGGGATTCTTCGTTACCTGAGCAGTACGCATGGCAACATCTTCTGTCATAACATCCATTTTCTTTTTGGAAGTATCGACGATATCTTGCGCGCCACGAAGCAAACGACCTCGAAGTTCATCGTCTGTCGCGATCTTATAGCCAGCAAAGGCACCAGCCGCGACAGTCGTCGCCAATGCAATTGCTGTTAAAATCTTATTCCTCATCTTGGCCTCCTTGATCAAACTGAATCATTTCGCCAAGAATACGAGAGAGCTCTTCCTCGTCTTTAAACTCAATCTCAATCTTATTCTTTCCACGCGAGCTCTTCACACGCACGTTGGTATTAAAAACCTGACGAAGCACGCGGGCAGCCTTTTTAAAAGACTGAGGCGTTGCAGGCCTCGGAGTCTTAGGTGTCTCTCCGGCAGAAAACAACGGAGCAAGATTTTCTGTCGCTCTTACGGAAAGGCCCTCTGTAACAACCTTCTCAGCAAGTCGAATTCGAGCATCCTCATAGGGAACTGCAAGAATCGCACGTGCATGACCAGCAGTAAGTTTGCCCTCAAAAATCATCTGCTGAACAACTTCGGGAAGATCAAGAAGGCGCAGCGAGTTTGTAATTGCAGAGCGCGACTTGCTTACAGCCTTCGACAATGCTTCCTGGGTCATACCGCTGGCATCGATAAGCTGGCGGTAGCCCTTAGCCTCTTCGACAGGATTTAGATCAGAACGCTGAAGGTTTTCGATAAGAGCAAGAGCTAGCATCTCTTCATCATTAACATCCTTAATGATGACAGGCAGTTCCTCAAGACCAGCAAGTTTTGACGCCTGGTAACGACGTTCACCAGCGATGATCTCATAGCCGTTTCCATGCTTGCGAACCAAAAGCGGCTGCAAAACGCCATGTTCTTGAATTGACTCGCTCAACTCACGAAGTTCAGTTTCGTTAAAGTGAATTCGGGGCTGATTTGGGTTGGGAACGATATCCTCAATAGGTAATTTTGTTTCAGACGCAGCATTCGAAGCCGATGTAGCCGAACCACCGGTCTCATACTCGGCCTCTGAGACCAAAGCATTGAGTCCACGTCCCAATCCGCCACGTTTCTTTACACTAGGCACGCTTGATCACCTCTTTTGCAAGGTTCATATACGCTTTTGCACCCTTATTTTGAGGTGCATAGGTAATTACCGGTTCTCCAAAAGACGGAGCTTCGGAGATTTTAACCGTACGGGGGATCAACGTCTTAAACGCCTTATCACCAAAGTACGATTGAACCTCCTCAACAACCTGATTCGATAGAGAAGTACGCGAGTCATACATGGTCATAAGCACACCATAGGTGTCTAAGCCCTTGTTCAGACGTGATTTGACCATCTTCATTGACTCAAGCAGCTTCGTAACGCCCTCGAGTGCATAATACTCGCATTGGATCGGAATCAAAACGCTGTCTGCTGCGGTCAAGGCATTGATAGTAAGCAGGCCGAGCGAAGGGGGACAGTCAATGAAAATAAAATCGAACTCGTCCTGAATCGGCTCAAGCAAATCTTTGAGGCGGGTTTCACGAGCGATTGCGCTTACGAGCTCAATTTCCGCGCCTGCAAGCTGAATTGTAGCCGGAATAACGAATACCTTTTTACAATTTGTATCAAGAACAAGTGATTCTGCCGGCACATCATTCAACAATGCATCATAAATGCAGTGGTCAAGGTCTTCTTTTTCAATTCCAAATCCGCTGGTGCTGTTTCCTTGCGGATCAAAATCGACAATCAGCGTCTTACGACCCTGCTCACCCAGTGCTGCTGCAAGGTTTACAGCCGTCGTTGACTTACCGACGCCGCCTTTTTGATTGATGATTGCAATAATACGCGTGTCTTTTGCGCTCTTAGAACGCTTAACGTCGCGAAATCCCACGGTCCCTCCTGGTGTGTATTAAAGCTGTCAAACGGAGGATGTTTCACGTGAAACATTCCGATTCGATATCAACCGCCATGTTTCACGTGAAACACTGCAAGTTGTTAGTATTCATTATGTTTCACGTGAAACATCTAGGCAAGCGGATTCTTCTTTGCCATGCCATTTGCACGAGGCAATGAAACGGATGCTGGATGACTCTTCTTAAGAACAATGAACTCCCTGTGGCCCAGGCCCTCAGGCAAATCGATAGCGTCATTCAGAAGCAAAGTGAAGCCGCAAATCTTTGCTGCTGACATGCCAGAAGCAAGCTCCTCATCCGAAGGATTGCCCTTGGTGATAACAAATAGCCCTCCATCCTTGAGGTACGGCGCCGCATACTCAACAAGAATCGGTAAAGGGGCCAGTGCGCGGGCGGTTACGACAGAGAACTGTTTCTTATGGCTTCGAGCATATTCTTCAAGACGATCATGGACCGCATGAGCATGTTTCAATCCAAGAGCATTGACAAAGGAATTGACTGCATCAACCTTCTTGCCAACAGAGTCAATATAAGTTGCTTTACGATGCGTGGTTATGGTTAATGGAATACCAGGGAAGCCCGCACCTGTTCCCATATCGAGCAAAGCTCCCTCAGGAGCCTTATTGATATAAGGGAGCAAAACAAGTGAGTCAAGGATATGAAGTACTGCAGCATCTTCTACGTTAAGAATACGGGTGAGATTGGTTGTCTTATTTATTTCCAGAACCAAATCCAAATGCTGAATACATTTCCTCAGCTCAACATCAGTTACGCTCAAGGAATACTCTTTGCAATAGGAAGTTAGACGACACAACATCTCGTCAGCCTGCTGATCAGTAAGTACTAACAACGAAAGCTCCTTTCTGACAAAAATCAGTGTATCGAGAACTTTTGACAAAAAAAGGGGACGTGGAAACCACGTCCCCTTAGCATAAGCTCGAGTAGATTATCGAGCAATAATCACTACATGGCGATCAGGGTCAGAACCCTCAGAATGAGTATCGACAGCATCATTGCCACGAAGTGCAATGTGAACCAGTCGGCGCTCGTAGGCATTCATGGGCGGAAGCGAAACACTCTTGTGAGTGCGGATGGCGCGCTCGGCAGCAGACTGAGCCATGGAGGCAACCTTGTCCTGACGGCGGCTCTTGTATCCCTCGACGTCCACTACAACCGGATACCTAAAGCCAAGCTTGCGGCTCACCAGCAAAGAGAACATAACCTGAAGGGCATCAAGGGTGCGACCATGACGGCCAATGAGAACAGCAAGATCGGGAGCCGTTACATCCAGAATCAGCTCACCCTCGTCACCCTCATACTCATCGATAGGAGAGTTGGCGGCATCGAAGTGCGAAAGGATAGAACGCAGGATGGAAATCGCAACATCGGCAATGGTGTCGAGCTCCTCATCGGTCAGCTCTTCACCAGCCTTGTAGCGCTGTGCAATCTCGGGATAATCGCCCGCGACCTGCGGGGCAACCTCCTCAAGCATATCCTCGATGATCTCTTCAGACATAACGTACTCCAAAAGTTTGGTACCTAAATAAGATTGATATCCCACTACTTCTTCTTGTGCGGGCGCGGCTTCTTCTCTCGACGAGTGACCTCAACCTGCAGCGGCGCGTTCTTAAGACGCTCCTCCTCATCGGCCTTGGCCTTCTCGATAACCTTCTGCGTCACAAAAATCTGCTGGATAACCTGCCAAGCAGACGAGACGTCGTAGTACAGCAGAACACCAACGGGAAGGCTCCAGCCCATCCAAAGCATCATGACCGTCATGACAACAGCCATCATACGCATGCTCTGAGCCTGCTGGCCGGTCTGGTTGTGCGACATATAGAGCTGCGGAATCAGGGTCAGGACGGCGAACAGAATCAGGCAGACCAGCGCAGGCAGCGCAACCATAAAGCCATCGGCAAAGGAAGCGCTCGGCGTGGTGGTCAGGTCGGGCAGGATGTTGAAGAACGAGAACGTGCCGTCGTTAAAGTACTGCGGCAGGTTGCGCAGCAACGTAAACAGGGCGAACAGGACAGGCATCTGGATCAACAGCGGCAAACAACCAGCCATCGGGTTGAACTTGTTCTCGCTGTAGAACTTCTGCATCTCCTCGGCCTGGCGCTGAGGATCGTCGGCATAGCGCTCCTGAATCTCGAGCATCTTGGGCTGCAGCACCTGCATGCGAGCCGTCGACTTGGTCGACTTGAGCATAAGCGGCGTCAGCAGCAGACGGATGATGACCACCAGGATGATGATGGACAGGCCCCAGTCGACCGCAAAGGTCTGGATGAGCTTGAGCAGCTCGAAAAGGATGTTAACGATCCAATCCCACATGTAAGTTTTCCTCCGATAGCGAGTGCCCGCTAGGGCACAGGGTCATAACCGCCGACGTGCAGGGGATTGCAGCGAGCGATGCGCCTCACGGCAAGCCAGCAGCCTCTCAAAACACCGTACTTCTCAATCGCCTGGACGGCGTATTGCGAGCACGTTGGGTAATAAATGCAGGCGTCAGGCAATAAGGGCGAAATAACCTGTTGATATATGCGAATAGGAGCGATGGCAACACGTCGCAAAACGTGATTGCTCATCGCTCCTCCCCGGCAACGCCGGCGCGTTTCACAAGCGAACGCAATGCCTTGTCCATCTCCTGCGGCGAGGAAACCCTCGTCTTGGGAGTTGCGAACAAGATGATGTCATAACCCGCAACGGGAAATCCACAGCTGCGGGCGGCCTCGCGCATCACACGCTTAGAACGGTTGCGCACAACTGCACAACCGAGCCGTTTAGCACCAACGAAGGCGACCCTTCCGGAGTCGCCTTCGCCAACCGATTCACATATGGTCATTCGAATCAGAGGGTGATTGAAACGACGCCCCTGACTGAACACATGCTCGAAATCTTGCCGAGACTTAATAGTCTTCATGCGAGATGTGTGTATCGCTGCTAGACAGTGAGACGCTTGCGGCCCTTGGCGCGGCGACGGGCGAGCACGGCACGACCACCCTTGGTGGCCATACGGGCACGGAAGCCATGGGTCTTGGCACGCTTACGCTTATTAGGCTGATACGTACGCTTCATCTTAAGTTCCTCCTGCTGCATTTCGAGTGTCCGCGGGAGCGCGGACGCAGATATAGACACGTGAGCTTGAAGATTGTAGGGAAATCAATATTCAAATGTCAAGAAATCAAAGGTAAAAGGTCGCGCAGTTCACACGGTTCCCCCATAAGCCGAGTTCGATTTAGCGGTGCATGGCAACTTTTCACGATATTTCATCGAGTTTTCAACAGGTCATGTTGGCAATGTTGAGAACTTTTCGTCCGTTTTCCAAAGTTTTCAACAGGTTTTGAAAGTTTGTCGAAAGATGAGAAACATTGCACGGTGAGCTACTATTTGTTCGAAACCTTTTGGAAGATTGCGAGCGGCATGTCTGACGACTTTTACACCATGGTCGATTCCGGAGACCCGGCACCCGACAACGAGCACATCACCGGCGTGCGCGAAGAGCGTGACGAAGGTGAACAGACGACAACGCAGGCGCCAAAAGCCATGTACGCCGCGCGCATCGCCGTCTATGACGACATGCTGTCGACACCGCGTGTGATCGTCATTGATCCGCAAGATGTCCGCACGTATTTGGAAGAGACGACCAACACCGTCTACCAGTGCATGAAAGAACAAGGTGGCCATATCTCGCTCATGGTCATCCGCGAGATTGTCGAAAACTTTATCCACGCACACTTTGCAGAGCCCATCATCTCGATTCTGGACGGCGGAGACACCATCCGCTTTGCTGACCAAGGACCCGGCATCGACGACAAGGAACGCGCTTTCGACTTTGGCGTTACCAGTGCAAACAGCAAGATGAAGCGCTATATCCGTGGAACCGGAGCAGGGTTTCCCATGGTGCAGGAGTATTTGGAAAACGCCGGCGGTGCCGTATCCATCGAGGACAACATGGGTAGCGGTACCGTGGTTACGGTAAGCCTGGACCCTAAACGCGTGCAGGAAATCGAGCGCGCCGGTGGACGCGGTGCTGCCGTGCGGCCCGAGACGGAGCAGCCCACATATCCCCTGCCGGGAGCTTTTGCGCAGCAGCCCATGGCAACGCAGCAGATGCAGCCCCCCGTGAGGCAGATGCAGCAGCCCGGAATGCTTCCCACACAAGAGCCCCAGGCGACATCGATGTCGATGCCGCCAAACATGCCAGAGGCCGTGCCGCGGGCGGATCAGGATGCAGCAGCAATGCAGCAGGCGACGGGCGCACCGGGTGGCCAGCAAATGGGCTATCAGCCGTACCAACAAGGATATCCATATCAGCAGATGCCGCCACTGGGGTACGGCCAGCAGTTCCCGCAGCAGTACCAGCAAGGATATCAGCAGCCGTACCAGCAGATGCCGCAGCAGCAGTACAACCCCTGGGCCCAGCAGATGCCTCCGCAGCCTTACCAACAGTGGCCTCAAAGTTTTCAACAGCAAATGCCACCGATGCAGAGTTCTCAACAACCAGCAGCTCAAATGATGTATCCTAATGCAGCAAATCAGCATGCGCAGCCACAACCGGACGTGTTCGTAAGCGATCGCGGCAACGCCGCGCTGGGCTATCTGGCGCAAAATCAAGCGTGCGGTGCAACCGATCTGGCAAGGGCGTTTGGAAACTCGGCCCCCACTTGGTCACGCACGCTCAATGACTTGGCGCAGGCCGGCTTGGTCATCAAGCATGGCCAGAAATACCATCTGACCGAACTCGGCGCCGCTCGCGTGCGAGCTCAGAGCTAAAGAACGGGAGAGACAGTGGACGAGGAAGCAAGCATCATCCTGGGGGATGCCATCGCCTTTTGCCAGCGCGACGGCCAAGATGCACGCCTCATCAACATGCTGGGGCAATCGCGGGCCATAAGCCTGACCGAAGATACGCTCACGATCGAGGCCCCCTCGCGCTTTGCCATCGCGCAGCTCAAAAAGCATCAGCCGACTATTGAGGCCTATCTGGAAGAAATCGCCTTTGCACCGATCGCGCTCGACATCGTGGCACCGCAAGGCGCCGCAACGGAATCCGCTGCCGCGACGGCGCCCGCCACGGCTCCCGCCGCTTCCCCGGCGGTGCCGGCCTCCGCAGGCGACGCACCGACAATCGAGCACCAGCACAGCGATGTTTCCCGTGAAACCATGGCACCGTTGCCGACCGCGGCGGCGACGCCAACGAACGCGCCCGTCACGCACATGCCCATCGCTCACGACGCAGCGGCGGGCGCGGATTCGGGCATTGCAATCAAGAACACGCTCTCGGCCGATGATTTTCGTCGCATGATGAACCAGATGAAGGGCGGAGCGCCGACCAAATCCACGCAAGCTGCGACCCCCGCTTCACCCATGCCAGCACCGACCGTGCCGGCCGAGCAGAATACGGATGGAGCCCCGCTCGCCGCGAACTCAAAATTTACCTTTGAGAACTTTGTCTACGGCCCCGAGAACAGCCATGCCTATCGCTCGGCACTCAAGTTTGCCGCCCTCGCGGACGAGCGCGGCACATGCACATCACTGTTCATCTACGGCAAATCGGGCCTGGGCAAGACGCACCTGCTGCTTGCCATCAAAAACGAGCTCGCCGAGAAGTCGCCCGAGATCAAGGTCAAGTACGCCAACTCCCAGGCATATCTGGACGACCTGATGACCGAGTTCGACCGCCAAAAGAAGAGCAACGCCCCCATCATGCAGGCGTACCACGGCGTGGACGTGCTCATCATCGATGACATCCAAAACATCATCGGCAAGCGCGCGAGCGTGGACTACTTTTTCCAGCTCATGGACGAGTTCATCCGCAACAACAAGAAAGTCGTCATCGCGGCAGACCGCGCCCCCAAGGACCTGAGCATGGACGAGCGTCTGACCAGCCGCTTCAACGCCGGCATGCTCTGCCTAGTCGCAGAGCCCAGCTACGAGATGAAATACAAGATCTTGCAGCGCTATTACGAGAACACCATCGTCGCCGCTCCCGAGGCAGGCGACGACTCGCTGCTGGCGGCCTATGGGGGCGACGGCGGGCACCTGACCGATGAGCACTTTAAGCACATGGCAGAGGTGTCGGGCACCAACATCCGCGAACTCGAGAGCTTCTGCGAGCGCTGCGCCGGCGAGGCGGGCGACCGCGAACGCGAGGGCGGGGAGCTCACCTTTGACGATATCGACGCCATCGCCAGCCAGTACTTCGACACATCGGCCAAAAAGATCAACGTGCAAACGGTTCAGTCCGTCATCGAAGAGCAGTACGGCGTGACGCACGAGGAGCTCATCGGCCCGCGTCGCAACGCCAATATCGCCAAAGCACGCCATATCGCTATCTACCTGGCCATCGAGATGTGCGAGATGACGACCACGGCGGTGGGCGCCGAATTTGGCAACCGCAACCACTCGACCGTCAGCACGAGCTACAAAAAGGTCCAGAAGATGATCCAGGAAGACCGCACCGTCACCGAAGACCTTAAGTCGCTGCGCGATAAAATTACACTGCGCTCGTAGGGAAATAGAGACACCTGTTGAAAACTTGTCGAAACCACGGGCATAAGGTGTCTAAAACCCAACCCGCGGTGATGAAAAGTTTTGCGCAGGTTTTGAACGTGGAAAACCACCCCTGTTGCACACAGGTTGCTGTCGATTCTCTTTTTGGGTCTGACCTGCGTCTTTGGGAGTAATCAACAGTTTCGTCAGTGCTATTACTATTATTAAGATATTTATATCTATAGAAAGGTATTAAAAGATGAAGTTCACCGTCAGCCAGAGCTCGCTTACACAAGCCATCGGCGTCGTTATGAAGGGTGTCGCTTCGGCATCCACCCTCCCCATCCTGTCGGGCGTGCTCGTCAAGGCGCAAGACGGCATCTTGGAATTCCAGACCTCTAACTACACCATCTCGATCCGTCATCGCATCGCGGCGCATGTCGAAGAAGAGGGCGAGATGGTTATCCCCTGTAAGATGCTCTCCAATATCACCAAGACCCTCCCCGATGCCCCGGTCACCTTTGAGCTGTCCGAGCGCCAGGTGCTGATTGGTTGCGAGAAGAGCTCGTTCCGCCTGAACACGCTCGATGCCAATGACTTCCCCGAGTTTCCGGCCTATGCCATCGAGAGTGCCGTGGAGCTGCCGACCGATATCTTGTCCGAGATGGTCGGGCGCGTATGGCGCGTCACCTCGACCGACAAGGCCCGCCCCATCCTGGGCGGCGTGCACATGAAGGTCGAGAACAACACCGTGCGCCTGGTGGCGACCGATTCCTTCCGCTTGGCCGTGTGCGATACGCAGGTTGAGACCTCGACCCTCGAGGGTTCCTTTGAGCTCAACGTTCCGGCTGACGCCTTTAACGACGCGCTGAACATCATGGCCAGCCAGGCGACCATCATGATCGGGGCTACCGACACCCAGGTCGTCTTCGAGGCCGGCAATACCACCTACGTGTCGCGCCGCATCGAGGGCGTGTACCCCAACTACAAGCAGCTCATCCCCGATTCGTGCGTGACGAGCGTCAAGATCGACGTCGCCGCCTTTAACGCCGCCCTCAAGCGCGTGGCCGTTATCGCGAGCGCCAACCCCGCTGTCAAGTTCGAGATCGATGTCGAGAACGGGCAGATGGGCCTGTCCTCCATTTCCAATGACCAGGACCTTGCACAGGAGACGATCGATGTCGAGGCCGAGGGCGAGTCGGGTACCATCGCCTTCAACTACCACTACATCTTCGGCTGCCTCAATGCCCTGTCCAAGGAGAAGGAGATCACGCTGGAGCTCAAGAGCTACTCGCAGGCGGGCATCTTCAAGTCCTACGACAAGATCAACTACCTGTACCTGGTCATGCCGGTCCGCATCTAGCGCTGCGCCATGACCATGTTCGCCCGCGATCTTTCCGTCGCGCACTACCGCAGCTTCGATAGCTATCGCCTTGCCCTGGACGAGGGCGTGACGATACTTGCGGGACCCAACGCGGCGGGAAAGACCAATCTCATAGAGGCGCTGCAGCTGCTGACGAGCGGCGCCTCGTTTAGGCATCCGACCGCAGCCGAGCTCGTCCATGACGGCGTGGGCTCGTGCAAGGCCGAGCTGAGGCTCGAGGGCGACGGCCGCGTGCTTGATATGGGATTGAGCGCGGAGGACGGTAAACGCTCGTTTAGCCGCAACGGCAAGAGATGCTCTGCCGCCGGTGTGCGCGGGGTTCTGCCGAGCGTGCTGTTTTGCCCCGACCATCTGGACATGGTTAAGCGAGGCGCCAGTGTGCGCCGCGCCGCCCTCGATGACTTTGGCATGCAACTGAGCGCACGCTATGCCGATCTTGCGAGCACCTATGGGCGCTGCGTGACCCAGCGTAACGCCTTGCTCAAGGAGACCTGGTGCTGCCGCGAGATGCTCGGCGCGTGGAACGATTCGATTGCCCGCGCGGGCTCGGCCCTGCTCGTGCACCGGTTGGCCCTACTCGACCGGCTGGCGGGCCATGTGCGCACTGCCTACGGGCAAGTGGCGTCCGGTGAGGCTGCCAACGTGACCTATACGTCCACGCTGGGGGATTTGCCCCAGGTCGAGGATCGCGAAGAGCTGAAGGGCTGGGCGTACGAGCGCATGCTGGCTGCCCTTGATGAGCACGCCGACGAGGAAATTCGCCGCGGCGTGACGCTGGTGGGGCCGCACCGCGACGAGATTGAGTTTACCGTGGCGGGTCGCTCCGCCCGTTCATTTGCCAGCCAAGGACAGCAGCGAACGTTGGTGCTGTCCTGGAAGGTGGCCGAGGTGGCCGTGGCTCGCGATGTTCTGGGCACCGCCCCACTGCTGCTTTTGGACGACGTGATGAGCGAGCTCGACGGCGAGCGCCGCGGTGCTTTCCTGCGGCTGATCGGCGATGATATCCAGACGGTCATAACCACGACCAACCTGGGGTATTTTACCGATGACCTGCTTGATCGAGCCAAGGTGGTGAGCATGGGTGAGACGTGCTAATTACGAGCGCGAGAGCGAGACGGTCGCCTTCAGTGGCTTTTTGAACGCAGAGCGCCAGCGCATCCTAGCGGCTGCAACGCCTGAGCGCCGTGCGCAGATGGAGGCTGCCGAGGAGTCGCGCGCGGTCTATCGCGCGTGGAACGCGGTGTGCTCGGGCACGCGCGAGGGACGGCATGTGACGGGGTTGCGCTACCTGCCCGAGTCCAATGAGCTGCTGGTGTATCTCGATTCGCCCTCGTGGACGCAGGAAATGACGCTGTTGCGCGAGATCATCCGCGCGCGCATGGAGCGCGCCGGTGCGCATGTGGATGGCCTGGTGTTCAAAACCACCGCACCCGGCCACACGCCGCCCGCCGCCAAGGAGCGCCTGCGCCCGGCGACGACCGAGCGCCCGCCGGCCCCGCACGCCGACCTAAGTGAGGCCGAGCGCACCGAGATTGAGCGCCAAGTGGCGCCCATCGAAGACCAAAAACTGCGCGAGGCCCTCGAGAATGCCATGAGAGCCAGTGCCGAGTGGGCCAAGGGCGTGCAAGGCAAAAAAGAGCCTTAAATCGCATCTGGTGGCCTTGTAGAGCCAAATACCCTCGTTCCCGAGGGTATTTTTTTACGATAAACTAGTAAGGCTGTACACATTTTCTTGACTGAAGGAGGACGTGTGGCAAACGAAAACGATTACGATGGCGGCGAGATTAAGATTCTCGAAGGTCTCGAGGCCGTTCGTAAGCGCCCGGGCATGTATATCGGCTCGACGAGCGCCAGCGGTCTGCATCACCTGGTGTGGGAGATCGTTGACAACTCCGTCGACGAGGCCATGGCCGGTTTCTGCACCGAGATCCAGGTGACGGTCCACGCCGACAACTCCATCACGGTCGTCGACAACGGGCGCGGCATCCCCGTCGACGAGCACCCTGTTAAAAAGATTCCGACGCTCGAGGTTGTCATGACGATCTTGCACGCCGGCGGTAAGTTCGATAACTCGGCCTATAAGGTCTCGGGCGGCCTGCACGGCGTGGGCATCTCCGTCGTCAACGCACTGTCCAAGCGCGTGGTCGTTCAGGTTCGTCGCGATGGCAACACCTACGAGATGGAGTTCTCGCGCGGCAAGACCGTCAAGAAGATGGAGGTCGTGGGCACCTCGGATTCGACGGGCACCACCGTCACCTTCTGGCCCGACGATGAGATCTTCGAGACCTGCATCTACGATTTCGATACGCTGCACAACCGTCTGCAGGAGACGGCGTTCCTCAATAAGAACCTCAAGATCGTGCTGACCGACGAGCGCGAGTCTACTCCCCACGTGGAGGAGTTTTGCTACGAGGGCGGCATCATCGACTTCGTCAAGTTCCTTAACGAGGGCAAGGACGTCCCCGAGGCCTTTAAGGAGCCTATCTACATCGAGGGCAAATCGGACCCGGACGCACCTGTGGCCAAGATGGGCGAGGTTGAGGTTTCCCTGCAGTGGAATAGCGGCTACGGCGAGAACGTCATGTCGTTTGCCAACGACATCTACACCCCCGAGGGCGGCATGCACCTTGAGGGCTTCCGCACCGCGCTCACCCGCGTGATCAACGACTATGCGCGCAAGCAGAACCTGCTCAAGGAAAAAGACGCCAATCTGACCGGCGACGATGTGCGCGAGGGCCTTTCGGCCGTTATCTCGGTCAAGCTGCCCGATCCGCAGTTTGAGGGCCAGACCAAGGCCAAGCTCGGCAGCTCCTATATGCGCGCGCTCACGCTCAAGATCGTGACCGACGGCCTTGCCGATTACCTCGAGGAGCACCCTAAGCCCGCTCGTGAGATCGTCAAGAAGGCGCAGCAGGCCTGCAAGGCGCGCAATGCCGCCCGCAAGGCGCGCGAGGCGACCCGCCGCAAGAGCCTGCTCGAGACGGCGTCCCTGCCCGGTAAGCTCGCCGACTGCTCGGTGCGCGATGCCGAGCTGACCGAGCTCTTCATCGTAGAGGGCGACTCGGCAGGCGGTTCGGCCAAGGACGGCCGTCGCCGAGACATCCAGGCGATTCTGCCCCTGCGCGGCAAGATTTTGAACGTCGAACGCGTTGGTGACCATCGCGCGTTCTCGAGTGACACCATCCAGTCGCTGATTACCGCGATCGGCTGCGGCGTCACGACGAGTGCCGGCGACGGCGGCGACTTCGATATCACCAAGGCGCGCTACCACAAGATCATCATCATGACCGATGCAGACGTCGACGGTGCGCATATCCGCATCCTGCTGCTGACGTTCTTCTACAAGTACATGCGTCCGCTGATCGATGCCGGTTACGTCTATGTTGCCTGCCCGCCCATCTTTGGCATTAAGGTGCGCAACAAGATCCACTACGTGTATCCCAACGGCCGCCAGCCCGAAGACGAGATCCTGCGCGACACCATCCAGAGCCTGGGCCTGAACCCCGACGATAACGACGAGGACGGCAAGGCCAAGGACGGCAAGATCACCAAAAAGCGCAAGGGCTATACCGTCCAGCGCTACAAGGGCCTGGGCGAGATGGACCCCAAGCAGCTTGCCTCGACGACGATGGACCCCAAGACCCGCATCCTGCAGCGCGTGTCGATCGAGGACGCCGTGGTGGCGGACCGCGCCGTGCGAGAGCTCATGGGTTCCGAGGTCGGCTATCGCCGCGAGTACATCGAGAAGCATGCACATGACGCACGATTCTTAGACGCCTAATCCCTGCGGCTTTCCCAGCCACCGCACCTTCGCCCTCAATCGTCGGTCGCGTACCCAAGTACGCTTCCCTCCTCTTTCGGGCGAATCTGCGGCACCTGGAAAAGCCGTCTCCGTGGTTGGGAACTAATGGACCACGCAAACCATGAGGAGGTAACGTGGCAGACGATATCAACAACAACGAGGGTATGGGCGAGGCCGGCGATGCCGGTATGCCCGACGATCTGAAGCGCCTGCTTGCCCGTGCTGAGCAGGGCGAGGACGGCGACCCGGACGCCTATAACCCCGATGCCGATGATGATGAGGAAGAAGACGACGCCGAGCTCGAGGAGAGCTTTGGCGAAGTCGACCGTGGCGCCTCGGCCGGCGAGGATATCAACGGCGGCCAGCTCCAGATTTCGGAGTTTGGCCGCGAGATGAAGCAGTCGTTCATCGAGTATTCGATGTCGGTCATCACGGCGCGCGCCCTGCCGGACGTGCGCGACGGCTTAAAGCCGGTGCACCGCCGCATCCTGTACGCGATGAACGAGAGCGGCATCTACCCCAACCGCCCACACAAGAAGTCGGCCTGGACGGTCGGCGAAGTTATCGGTAAGTACCACCCGCATGGCGACTCCGCGGTCTATGAGGCCATGGTCCGCCTGGCGCAGTGGTTCTCCATGCGCACGCCGCTCATCGACGGTCACGGCAACTTCGGCAACATCGACGGCGACGGCGCGGCGGCCATGCGTTACACCGAGAGCCGC